>CANPXJ010000018.1 GCA_947585915.1 uncultured Bacilli bacterium
TATTACACAAGACGCAAAAATTGAGCAAAACCTTATAATTACTAGGTTTGCTCTTTTTTACTGCAAAACTCAAGATATAATACCATAATAACAGTTTTTTTGACAACTAAATTCAAAGATAAAATTTCAATCAAAAAAAGATATAAATATTTAATTACTTATATCTTTAGAAATTAATTTTTTTCCACCCATATATAATTTCTATCTTTTTCTTTCGGTATTGTTTTGAATAATGGTACTCAAATCTGTTTGTATTTGTGATGATATGCCTAATTCAAACTCATCTGTAACACCATAGTTAAACTGAAAATTTGGATTAAAGACAAATTCTTTATTTTTTACATCCAAAAATCCAATGCAGAACTGTTTTGGTATAACATACCTAGCAAAGTATGTTTCAGGTATTACTTCATCTTCAAAATCATCGAAATGTTCTTCCTTTATTCCATATTGTACATATTCTCTTGAACCAGTTATACTTTTAGATACAACAAACAAACAAGTTGCACCATAATTACTTCTACTTACATTTGGACTGGTAATGTCACCAAAATTAAGATTGCAATTTGTATTCTCGAAAAAATGTTGAGTATCAGACAATTCATCCCTAATTCCATTTGAACGAATTTTGCATTTTTTACCATTATATATATAAGTTCTTGCATTTTCATCATCGTATTCTATCTCAATTGGTTCTTGAGATTTTACATCATTTGGTAATTCATCTAATTTATCAGTGAGAACCTTATAGCCTTTTGTCATTATTTTATTTGCTGATTTAACATCAGTAGCATGTTGATAAATTATATATCCCGACTTTTTGCAAAATTCATAAATTTTTTGGATTAGGTTACACAATTCATCACCATAATATAATCTTGCTTCTTCTTCCGTTAAAGTAACTTTATTATTTTTTAAATTTCTTTCGTAAATCATGTTTAATAATTTTTCATAAGTCATAAATATTAAAGCCTTTCTACTTTTTTACCATAATATTATCTTTTAAATGAAATTTTTTTATAATTTAGTCTATTTAATGTTCTATGTTTATCTGATTATATTCTAAATAATAATGAGTTTTATTTCTTAATCATTCGTTTATGCATGTTTGTTTTATACAAAATAAACAATTAAATCAGCTACTTTTTTTCTATCTTTGTTTTTCCACCCATATATGGTTGTAATACTTTTGGAATTTTTACACTTCCATCTTTTTGGTAATTATTTTCAAGTAGAGCGATAAGGGCACGAGTAGAAGCTAAAACCGTATTATTTAACGTGTGTAAGTAATAATTACCTTCTTTTCCCTTAGTTCTAATTTTTAATCTACGCGCTTGGGCATCCGTCAAGTTTGAACAACTACCAACTTCAAAATATTTATTTTGTCTTGGACTCCATGCCTCAATATCACAAGATTTATATTTTAAATCAGCTAAATCACCACTACAACATTCAAGTTGTCTAACCGGAATATCTAAATTACGAAATAATTCAACAGTATATTGCCACATCTTTTCGTACCATGCTTCACTATCTTCCGGTTTACATATAACAATCATTTCTTGTTTTTCAAATTGATGAACACGATAGATTCCTCTTTCTTCAATACCATGAGCTCCTACTTCTTTACGAAAACAAGGAGAATAAGAAGTCATAGTAATTGGCAAACTATCTTCTTTAATTATTTGGTCTTTAAATTTACCAATCATTGAATGTTCAGAAGTGCCAATTAAAAATAAATCTTCACCTTCAATTTTATACATCATCGCATCCATTTCCGTAAATGACATAACTCCACTAACGACATCGCTTCTAATCATAAAAGGCGGAATACAATAAGTAAAACCTTTTTCAATCATAAAGTCACGCGCATAGGAAAGCATAGCACTAGAAAGACGAGCTACATCACCCATTAAATAATAAAAACCATTTCCGCTAGTTCGCCCACTTGCATCTTTATCTAAACCATCAAACTGACTAATAATATCAGCATGATAAGGTATTTCATATTCCGGAACGGTTGGCTTTCCAAAACGTTTTATTTCCACATTTTCACTATCATCTTTACCAATTGGCACATCTTTAGCAATAATATTAGGAATTACCATCATTTTTTCATTAATGATTTTACTAAGTTCATCTTCTTCCTTAGTAAGCTTTTCTATTTGCTTTTGCATACCAGTTACTTTTTCTTTAATTTTTAAAGCTTCATCTTTTTTACCATCACGCATTAAATTTCCAATTTGATTACTATATTCGTTTTTTAAAGCTCTTTTTTCATCCATATTTTTTTTAACATCACGATATTTTAAATCTAAGTCATAAATTTCATCAACTAAACTTAATTTCTCATCTTGAAATTTTTTCTTAATATTTTCTTTTACTAATTCTTTATTTTCTCTAATTAATTTTATATCTATCATTTTTAATCCTCTACTTTCTCAAATCGATATTTTTGTTTTACATCAGGATATTTTTCATGGTCCACAAGCGAAGTGAACATTTCATAAGGTCGCGCATAGATTCCATCCTTATGATTTGTTTGATTATTCCCTACACAAGCATAAATAACTAAATCTTCATTTGTTTCACTATGTTTAGCAATAGTTATAACAAAAGCTTTCGAGCCTTTAAAATGACGATATACCTCTCCCGCTTTAACTTCTCTTTTCATTTTCATCAATCCTTTCTAAAAATAAAACCACATTATATGCAAGGAGCAAATAATGCGGTACCATCCTTTATTTTACTTAATTTGTTTAACGGCTTTAACCGGTAGTGATTAACTACACTAAAAAGGAGATTCATTAATACTTGCTTATTAGCTTCCACCAAGTGCTAACTCTCTTTAAAGGTTGTATTAATTACTAATCTTTTATTATTGTTTTCTAATTTAATTTTAGCACAAACTTGTTTTTTTTCAAAGAATTATTTATTTTTTTTAAATCGATAACCAAATCCTCTTTTTAATGATTTAGTATTAATTTCCTCACTGCGCATTTGTTCTAAGTTTTTTTGAATAAACATTGGACATTCATTAATACGCACATATAACTTTTCAAAAAGTTCTTGATTTTTAAAATTCTTTATCTCATTTTCAGAATTTTTATATAAGATTTGTTCTTCACCCTTACCATTAAATTTACATACGAAGGAAGAATTAATTGATTTCAATTCAAGATTTTGTTCTTCTAATTTTTTTAATTTTTCCATTTTATTCATTAATTCATCTATAATAACTTTGTTTTCATTAAAAATTTCTTTAACATTATGAAAAGCATTTTCATAAGTAGATGAATAATTTGCTAAAACTATCTTATTAGTATCATTTCTTTTAATAGTTAAAATATCAGTAGTTATATAATTATAAATTACCATTGTTAAAATATTGTTTTGATAATCATAGTGCAAATCTATATCAGTACAATCAATATTTTCTTTAAACTCAGTTGTATATTCTTTTAAAATAGAACGATTTCGATACTCACTAATCCATTTTAAAATTTTTTGAACATCTATTGCTCTAACACAATCAACTTCTTCATCAGCTACATCTTTAATATTTTTATATTCGTTATACAATTCAAAAACATTTATAGTTTCTTCCATTTTTTCCTCCTATTTTTGACTATATTGTTCTAATACTTTTTTTAAACCTTTATAAGGAAGAGTTGCACAATGCTTTCGATTTTTTTGTTTGAAAATATCATCAAAAGCTAAAGATTCTCCTAGAATACTTTCATCATACTTTTTTTCATCAACCATCTGTTCAAATTCACAGATATATTTTAAAGCCTCAGTTGGCGTTTTACCAATTAATTCTTTAATCATGATTGATGTTGAAGCAGTAGAAATTGCACAAGCTTCCCCAGCAAATTTAATGTCTTCTATTTTATCATTTTCTATTTTAATATACAAGTCTATATTATCAATACATGATTCATTATTACTATTTACTTTAATATATCCACTATCCTTAGTCTCCTCTTTATGATAAGGATGTAAGTAATTTTCCATAATAATTTCTCTTTTTATTTCTTTATCCATTTAAAACATCTCCGCTATTATTTTTTCTTTATCTTTAAGTAAGTCCACAAGTTTATCTATTTCTTCATAAGTGTTATAAAAATATAAACTTACACGACATGTGTTTTTTACTCCTGTTTCATTTTTTAAAATTTTGGCACAATGAGAACCAGCTCTTAAACATATATTATATTTATTTAAATAAAACGCGACATCTTGGGAAAATATATTGTCGATATTAAAAGCAACGATACCACTATTACTTTTAATATTAATAATGTCGACATAACTAATTTTTTCTAACTTTTCAATTAAATAATCTCTTAACTCTTGTTCATATTTAGCAATATTATCCATACCAATATTATTTAAATATTTTATGGCCTCACCCATACCAATTACCCCGGCAATATTAGGAGTACCAGCTTCTAATCTGGTAGGAAGAGCTTTTAATAAGACAGAATATTCATTATCAAAAGATTCATTCATTCCTCCCCCTAAATTAGTTGGTTCAATGGCCTCTAATAATTCTTTTTTGCCGTATAAGACCCCTACTCCGGTTGGTCCACACATCTTATGAGCCGAAAAGCATAAAAAATCACAATCTAAATCTTGAACATCCACTTTTATATGTGGCACACTCTGCGCGCCATCGACAACGACAAAAATATTGTTTTGATGAGCAAAAGCACAGATTTCTTTAATTGGTCTTACATCACCTATAACATTTGTTATTTGAGCAAGAGCAATAATTTTAGTTTTAGGGGTAATTATTTTCTTTAAATTTTCCAGAGTTACATGATGGTATTGATCAAGTTCAATATATTTAATAACAGCTCCAATATTTTTAGCAAGTCTAAACCAAGGCAAAACATTAGAAGCATGCTCACTTTTGGTTAAAATAATTTCGTCCCCTTTTTCAATGATATTTTGAAAAAAACCACTGGCAATTAAATTTAAACCTTCGGTTGTGCCACTCGTAAATATTATTTCTTCTTTTTTAGAAGCATTAATAAATTCTTTAACTAAATCCCGAGTATTTTCATATTCCATATCAACTTTGTAAGAAATATCATAATCACCTCGGTGAGCATTAGCAGAATATGTTTGATAATATTCCCTAATTTTATCAATTACACACTTAGGTTTAAAACTCGTGGCCCCATTGTCAAAATAAATTAAATCATCTTTTAGCATTGGAAAATCTTCACGGTGCATACCTTCACCTCCAATTCATTTTAAATATTTTACAAATTCTTGTTCAAATAATTGCGTTATAAATCCTTGCTCAATTAATTTACTAGCTTCTTTTCTTTCTATTCCCTTAGATGTTAAATAAAATAGTTCTTCTTCATTAATTGGTCCCATCGTAACAAAGTGCATAGCTTCTACTTCTTTTGAAGAAACTAACATATTAGGTAAAATCCTATTTTCTAATTTGTTAAGAGTTAAAATATTAATACTCTCACTCATTACATTATTTATCGTATTTTTTAAAACTTCCCCATCAACTTTGATAGTATAACTACCTTCATTTTTAGAAACTCCATTAATTTTTATAATATTATTTATATCATTACCTTTCATTGTTGTTTTAATATTCAAATTACTTTTTTCTTTACTAATAAAAGCCATATTAGCAAGGATATTTGCCTTATCTTCTAAAGTAATATTTATTTTTAAATTACAAGTATTGTTACTATAAACATTTAATTTTAAACTACTTTTTTCTTCAATATTAATAGTTAATTCTTTTAATTTTTCCAAACCCTTATAAATATTTATAGTTACTTCATTTTTAATAGTAATATTTAAGGTTTGCTTATTTATCTTTGCAATTACTTCTTCATTATCAAATGATATATTATCATTTTCTATTAATATTTTATTCATAAACTTCATTCTCACTTATTTTAAATGTCTCAAAACCTGACTCATCAATAGTTTTTGCTAAACTAATATCACCAGTTTTACTAATTTTTCCATTTTGTAAAATATTTATAGTATGAGGTTTTAAATATTTAAAAACTTTCGTATTATGAGTAACAATTAAAATACTAGGTTTATACTTTTCATAATATTCTTTTATTGAACTTAAAACAATTTTAAATGAATCAACATCTAAACCTGAATCAATTTCATCTAAAATAAGAAAATTAGGTTTTAACATCCATAAGTGCATCAGTTCATTTTTCTTACGTTCTCCCCCACTCATACCGCTATTAATATCACGATGAATGAATTCTTTAGGAATTTTTAACTTTTGACATATTTCCTTTAACTCTTTGTGAAATTTTAAAATATCTACCGCCTCATTAGTTTTAGTCGATAAAGCTAGTCTTAACATTTCACTATTAGTAACTCCCGAAATGGCAATTGGGGTTTGATTTAGAAGAAAAAAACCTAGTTTAGCCCTTTCTTCTGTAGGATAATCATTAATTAATTTATCATTATAATAAATCTTTCCCTTATCTATTTTGTAGTTAGGATCATTTAATAAAGCTTTACAAATCGTACTTTTTCCGGCTCCATTACTACCCATAATAGCACATATTTCCTTGTCTTTTATTTCTATATTAAAATCTTTTAAAATGATTTTCTTATTAGCACTTATAGTTAAATTCTCAATCTTTAACATAATATCACCGCAATTATTGTACCACAAAAAATAAAAAGTTGCTTAACTTTCTATTTTAAATATAATTAATTCAGTTAATATTTTGCTTTATTTGTTCTAATAAACTATCATATCCTTTAAATTTATCATTTAATCTAGACTGACACTTTTCAAATACTTTAACTAAATCTTTTATGTCATTAGTTTTTTGAGCAGTATATAACGCCTTCTTATATTCTTCACTATATTCATTATCAATAGCAATTAAATCTATATTACTTTCAATACATTGTTTTAATATTATAAATCTTCCTAATCGACCATTTCCATCTTGGAAGGGATGAATAAGTTCAAATTCATAATGAAAAATAGCAATATCTTTAATAGTAATATTTTGTTTTTCATTCCAATCGGCAATTAAGTTAAACATTAGATTTTCAACTTCTCCTGGTAAAGCTAATTTCAAATCTACATTTCTTAATTTATTTTCATATTTTTTCCAAAAACCAATATTGTGAATTTCATCATCAACAGTTCCTTTTTTTAATAATTTATGCCAATCAAATAATATGAATTTATCTAATTTTTTATCAGAATCGCTAATAACTTTATCAAAGACTTCTAAAGAATTTTTAGTTTCTATAACATCATCTAAAGGATGAATTCCTAAAACTTTTTTCTCATTTAATAAATTATCTAATTCCTCTTTGGAAAATGTTGATCCTTCTAAATGGTTAGAATGATACAAAAATTCTATTTTTAAATCTTCATATAAAGAATTAGTAATTTTGGCCATGTATTTAAATTGTTTACTATTAACCTTCATATATATTCTTCTTCCTAATTTTCTGCAAATATTTTCAAAATTTTTATTATTGGTCTTAATTCTTGTTCATTATATATTTTATCTTTAGAAATATTTTTTTCATCTTTATTATAATAAGATTTTTCAGTATTATTTTTTTCATTATCTAGAAGCCAACAAGAATATTCGTCTAAAAAACTATTGTCAGTATTTAAAGATTTTATTTTATTATAGTCTTCCACTTGAGGTATTTTAACCTCCCCAGCATTATTCCACGAACTAGTCTTTTCTTTTAAAAATACGGATATATTATCATCACTTTTTTTATTTTCACAACCGCTTTCATTACTAGAATTACAATCATCAGCACTATAATAAGTAGTTTTTCCTAAACTTTCTTTTAATAATAATGTATAAGTAGTTTCATCTTCCGAAAGTATATAAAATGGTAAAGTTGTATCATCACTAACCTTAACTTGTATTTCTTTACCTAAATTATTATAGTCTTCTTTTTCCTGATTAGATTCTGATGTAGAACTACTTGTTTCTGTACTTTTTTCTTGAGTTTCATTAGAAGATTTTAAATTTTTAAACTCAGCACTAAAATAGTAACTGATAAAACCTAATAAACAAATTACAATAACTGCTAAAACAATAATTATCTTGGTATCTTTTTTCATTTTCACTCACCCTTTTTATCTAATTCATATAATATTATACCAGTTGCCACAGCAACATTCAAACTTTCACAAGCATCATTCATCTTTATATACAAATACTTATCACATAAATTTAATATTTCTTCTCTTACTCCATTTCCTTCATTACCCATAATAAAGGCATATTTAGAAGATAAATCTATTTTAGTAATATCTTCTCCATATTTAACATTAGTTCCTATTATTTGAAAATCTTCTTTTTTAAGTTTTTTGATAAAATCTTTTAATTCCCTTTTGATTATATTTTGGTGAAATAATAATCCTTGGGTTGCTCTTATTACTTTTTCGTTGTATAAATCTACTGTATTTGTTCCTAAAACAATAGTATCAATATTAAAAGCCACAGCACTACGAATAATAGTCCCTAAATTACCAGGATCTTGTAATTCGTCAATTAAAAGTAAGCGCTTTCCTATTGGTTTTTCTTCTAATTTTTTAACAACAGCAATTATATCTGGAGGACTAACCATCGAACTTATTTTTTTTAAAATGTCTAAAGTTACATAATATTTTTTAACATCAACAGGAAATATAGTATCTTCTTTTAAAATAATTTCTTCTACTTGCGCTTTTTTTAAAGCTTCTAATACTAAGTGTTGACCCTCGACTAAAAATAAACCTGTTTGATCCCGATATTTTTTAGATTTCAATTTAGACCAACTTTTAACTTTATTATTATCTAAAGAAGTTATGATATTCAACCCTATTCCTCCTTTAATCTTTTACGAGCATTTTTATAATCCGGATAATACTTAGCCACTTCTTGCCAAAAGTGAGCACTATGATTGGGATGTTTAAAATGACAAAATTCATGAATTATTACATAATCTAATAAAGATATGTCTTTTTTAATAAGTTCACTATTTAAAGTGACAATATTATTCTTACGATTACACACTCCCCACCTTGTTTTCATTTTTCTAATTCGCAATGAAAAAGAAGGAAGATAATTAAATAACTCTTGTAATTTTTCAACTCTTTGCTCGAATATTCTTTTGGTTTCTTTTTTTAAAAAATTATCTAACATTTGCTGATCTTTAACCATAATTGTTTGATTATCAAAAATAACACAACTGCTATTTTCATCAAAAATTATATCATATTTATCTCCTAAATAATAAAAATTTTTTTCATATTCAATAGTCTTTAACATTTTTTCATACATTTTTATTATACTTTTTTCATTATCTTTAATTAATTTTAATAATTCTTTCTTGCTTACTAAATAAGAAACATAGATATATAGCTTTAGATCATTTTTAATTCGAAAATAAATATTTTTATTATTTTTTCGAATTATTTGCACCTCTATATCATAAGGTCCCAGATTAATTTGCATTTAATCACCTACTTAATTGATAATGTTCTTATAATATCAATGTACATTGTAAGTCTTTTATCTTTAGTTTCTATCTTATCATCTTTTAGTACAGAATTATTTAAGCAGGTAGCATATATTAAATCCTGTTCTTCTAATTTATTTTTAGTTTTTAAACTTTTCTTTATCTCTTTAGCTGCACCATAATAACTCTTACCAATTACTGTTCTTCTTTTAAGAGCAAATATGTATATTATGAATAACAACATTAATACAAATATAGCTAAATAGATAATAAATTGCTTACTTAAAACTAATCCCATAGTTACGATAATTAAACCTAAAATGAAATATAAAATTCCTACTTTTTTAACAAAAGAAGTATCAGAAAATAAATTTTCTTTTTTTGCTTTATCTATAATCTTATCATGCCAAATTTGATATTTAAAGCTGAAATTATCATTACTATTAATATATTCTTTTAGTTCATTTAAAGTAAATTCATCTTTATTATTTATTTCTTTTAAAATAGCTATTAAATATTTTTGTTCTTCATTAGTTTTATCATTAACTATCTTAAATATATAAACATCTTTGTTTTTTTTCATAGATACATTTTTATGATAAATCAGCTCTAAAAATACAGATATAAAAGTATTATAAGTAATTTTTTGATTATAAGCATAATTAATTAAAGCTATATCAATTTTATCTTTTTTTAGTTTTTTTGCTTTTACTTTTATATCATAATTAATAAATATATAAATAACTAAAATAATCATTCCAATTATATAAATTAAACTAATAATTAGAATAAAATACATAATAAAATCTAGTTGTTTATTATTTTTTTTAGCTTTATTCATCCTTTCATTTTCAACTTTTATTATTTTATCTAAAGCTTTTTCTTTTGAATGGCGCGTGAATTGTGGAATAGCAATTAATGTTTTATCAAAGGTTAAACGCATATCTAAACCAAGTCCAGCTTTTAAATTATTAACCTCAACTTGAGCACCTACTATTTGCTTATTTTCATTAAGTATTTTTTTTACGTCTCCTTTTAAAGGTCCATGTGCCCACAAACGAAAATTATTAGTCGTATCAGCATCTGGCAAAAATACTTGAACTTGAGCATGTTTAATTTTTTCATTAATATTTTTATTAATATAAGGATAATAAATCTCAGCGACATCTTCATGCATTACAACAGCGTTGGTTACTACATATTCTAAATAAAAAGCTTGTCTTTTATTATTGGACTTTTTATACATTGTTACAACTTGACCATCATCTGTTTCTTTTATAGTATAGATATTATCTTTACCATTAGCTATCTTTTCTTCTTTAGCATATGTTTTAATATTTTTAAAATCATTAAAATCAATATTTTGGCCAACTTCAACCATAGCTACTTTAATATCATCAACACTAGTACAATTATATATAGAGCTTTTTTCAAAATTAATATTACCTTCTTGATAATCTTTTAGGGAATTATCTTTAATAACAATATTTCTAGTAAACTTATCAAAATTTCCTTCTAAAACAATAAGTTCTTTTACTTTCATTCCTCCGGCAATTTCAATTTCTGATGAAACATAATAGTCATTTATTTTATAATTATCGCTTGCATAAACAACAATAGGAAATAATAAAATTATTAAAAATAAAAACTTCTTCACTTTAACCACCATAAAAATTATAACACGACTTTATTTTTTTACAAAGAAAAAGCAAGTTTATTAGACTTGCATTAATTCTTGTTCTTTTTCTTTTAATTTTTCATCAACTATTTTATTATATTTATTGATTAAATCTTGAACATCTTCCATCATACCTTTTTCTTCATCTTCGGGAAGTTCTTCTTTCTTTATTTCATTATTAGCATCTTGTCTAACATTTCTTAAAGCTATTTTAGCATCTTCAGCCATAGTTTTAACTTGTTTAACATAGTCTTTTCGTCTTTCTTCAGTTAAGTCCGGAACAGTTAAAATTATCATTTCCCCATTATTAGTTGGTGTTATGCCAATATTTGCTTCACTAATAGCTCTTTGGATTTCTTTTAAAGCACTTTTATCAAATGGTTTTATAAATAATTGTTTTGCTTCGGGAACTGTAATATTGGCTAGAGTATTAATTGGTGTTGGAGTTCCATAGTAATCAACATTAATTCCATTTAACATTGAAGGATTGGCTCTTCCTGCTCTTACATTAGTAAATCTTGCCTCCATATTAGTTATAGCTTTTTTCATTTTTTGTTCTACTTCATTTATAGACATTCTATCTCTCCTCTTATATTAAATATATTATCATACTTTAGAAAAAAATGATATTAATAATCAAAATCATCAATATCATCTAACATATTTATCTCATCTTCTAAAGTTTGTCTTATTTTTCGTTTTAATAAATTAGTACGATGCTTTAAAGCTTGGTTTTCATTTTCGATTTTTTCTGCTTTTAATAGAGCATTATTAATAATTTTTGAAGCATTATTTCGCGCCTCGTTTATGATACTTGTCGCTTCATTTCGAGCAACTCTTTTCATTTGACTTGATGTTTCTTCCGCAATTTTAAAGGCATTATTAAAACTATTTTCAATATTTTTATAGTGATTTACTTCTTTAGTTAATTCCATTATTTGTTTATCTCTATTTTTTAAGTTATTTAACATACTTTCGTATTTTTCTGCTACTTCGCCTACAAAAGAATTAACCTCACTTTTATCATAGCCTCTAAAACTCGTACTAAATTTTTTCATATTTCACCTCAAGAAATTATGAACTATTTTACCATTCTATTTCATCATCATCTTTTTTATCTTTACTATCTTTATTATCTTCCGTTATTTTTCCTTGAACACTAACATTCTTTGGAGTACATAAGTATATTCCTACTCCTATTTTTTCCATTGAACCACCAATAGCATAAATTGTTCCACTTAAAAAATCAATAATTCTCTTAGCTTGATCCGATGTTACTCTTTTTAAATTAACAACTACACTATTACGATTTTTTAAATGATCAGCAATTTGTTGCGATTCTGAATAAGCGCGTGGTTCCAATAAAATCATTTTATTTCCAGTTTTATCAGCTTCTTTTAAAGCCTCTTCTTCACTCATGGAATAAAATTCATCTTCACTTGCTTCTATATCATTATCATCATCCATAAACATTTTTTTTAAATTTTTAAAAGCCATTACATTTCCTCCAATTGTCTATCTCTTACTTTACCACAATATTTTATCAAATATTACTATCTATTTCAATGTTTTTTATAAACAATTTTACACCTACGGATTTATTTTACCTATTTTTGAAAAAGGAAATATTATAAAGTTAGTTGTTCCTTTAATATCTTTCTTTTTAATTGGACCAATCATTCTACTATCTTTAGAATTTTCGCGATTATCACCTAAAACAAAGTATTCATCACTTTTTAAAGTAATTTTATCATAACTACTGGTCTCCCCATTTTTTTGATTATCTTTAATTTTTTTACCATTAATGTAAATATTGCCATTTGTTATTTCAATGGTCTCATTAGGCATTCCTACAACTCTTTTAATAATATCATCTTCTATTTCATCAACTACAACGATATCATATCTATCTATTTTCCCAAGTTTATTTAATATTAAAAATTCATTACCCTTTAAAGTAGGATACATCGATACACCATCAACTTTAACTGGAGTAGCTATAAAGGTTCGAAAAAGAACTACTACTATTAATATAATTACATATGGATATATTTCTTTAATAAATTTTTTCATTTTATCAACCCTTTTAAAAAAATTAGAGTTTAACTCTAATTTCTTTCTTTTACTTTAAACTCTTTTTTCATTCCTTTTAGAATATTATTAAGTTTAGCGCGTCTTACAACACCTTTTTTAATAACAGTAATTTTATCAATAGCTGGACTATTTACAGGAAATATTCTAACTACTCCAACACTACCACTTTTCTTACGTACTGTAAAAGTTTCGGAAACTCCACCGCCAGTTTTATTAACAACTAGGCCTTGGAATGCTTGGATTCTTTCTTTTTTTCCTTCTTTAACCCAAACATCAACTTTAACAGTATCTCCTACTCTAAATTCAGGAATATCAGGTTTAATATGTTTCTTATTAATCTTATCAATTAATGTTGCCATATCATCGTTCCTTTCTATAATATATTAATATTTAATCTTATAAATTATTACAGCGGATTAAATATGCCAAAAGCAATAAGATTATAACAATATTTAACCAATTTGTAAAGTAGGCTTGCTTTAAAATATATATTAATTCAATTATAAAAGTAAATTGAGAAACAATTTAGTTTGTCAACACTTTTTAGTCAAGAACTAGACATAAGTCTATTTCATCTTGATCCTTGACTGAAGCTTTTATTTTATAATTATATATGACAAAAATGTGGTCAATATATTTTAGATTTTTTTTTTAAATAGATTTATTAAAAATTTTACAAAATACTCTAATTTTATAATAAAAAAGATAAGTACATTTGGTAATCTAATATATTTATCTTTCTAAAATTAAGTTTAATAAATCCTAATAATTATTATATTTTCATTCCAATATGTCCATCTTTATCCATATCAAGTGGAACTTTAAATTCAACATCATTTTCTTTTGCACCACCTGTTAACTTTGTTATAAAATTGCCCATACTTTTCATAGCAAGGCACATTTTATACGCTTGGGGTGTAAGCAATGATTGTCCGCATTTTGGACATGGACAATTAACATACTGTTCATATTGTTCAAATGGAATGTTTGGATTCACATAATCACAACTAGGATTATCACATTTGAGACCTGAAATATTAAAATCCATTTTCATAATTCTTGAAACCTCCTATCCTATGAATAAATTATAGCATATTTTTAACTCTTTTTGATATTTTTTTTATATTTATATGTCAAAATATATATTATATGAAGGGTGGGAAAAGAAATGAAAATAAATATTAGAGCTTTAAAAAATGGATTAAAAATTTATTTTTGTCATGACAAAACAAGACATTCATTATTTTTTGAATTAGTTACAAAATTTGGTGGTATAAATAATAATATTATCGTTGACAATCATCTTTAGCATATTCCAATGGACTTGCATATTTTTTAGAACATTATTTCGTAGAACAAAGTAAATATGGAAATCTTTTAATAATTATGCTATTGCTATTTTGGAAAATAAGTTGTTTACAATTTTTTAAAGAAAGCTTTTTATTATTTCCATATCATCAAAATGATGTTTTTCATGACCAATAATTTGATAATCTTCATGTCCTTTTCCTAAAACGAGTAAAATTGTATCTTTATTAATTAAAGATACGCCTTTTTTTATGGCTTCTTTTCGATCATAAATTATTTCATAATTATCCTTTTCTACGCCTTTAATAATATCATTCATTATTTTTTTATTATCTTCAGTACGAGGATTATCATCAGTAAATATTACATAGTTAGAACATTTAGTAGCAATATCACCCATGATTGGCCTTTTTTTCGAGTCTCTATCTCCACCACAACCAATAATAGTTATAATATTTTGTGCATTTTCTTTAAAAGAAGTAATTACATTTAAAACAGCATCAGGTGTATGTGCATAATCAACAACAGCTAGGCCACTATGAACTTTTATCATCTCACATCTACCCTTTGGAGCTTTAATATCTAAAGAAGAGGCTAATATATCTTTAATATCTATTCCTAAATTATGAACACAAGCTAAAGCCATTAAATAATTAAACATATTATATTTATTTTTAAGTTGCAAAGTTAATTGATATTTTTCTTGTTGATATGTAAACTCTAAATCCGTTTTATCAAGCTTGTCGGTAAATTTTGTAATTTCATAATCGCCTTTATTAAAACTAATAGTTTGTTTTCTTTTAAAATCAAAATATTTACTATAAACATCATCGGCATTAACAATTAACATTCCCTCTTCTTTTAAATAAGAAATAATCTTTAATTTAGCTTTTAAATAATTATCCATATTAAAGTGATAATCTAAATGATCCTCGGTTAAATTAGTAAAACCAACTACATCAAATCGTAAACCATAAATTCTCTTTTTAGCTAAAGCATGAGAACTTACCTCCATAACTAGATACTGACAACCTTGAGAAATTGATTCTAAAATTAAATCATATAAATCTAAAATATTAGGAGTTGTATTAGGAAGAGGAATTTTTTTATCTTCATAATAATAACCAATAGTACCAATATAAGCTACTTTTTTACCTAGGTTTTTAAGCATTTGATAAATTAAATAACAACTAGTAGTTTTTCCATTAGTTCCCGTAATCCCAATTAATTTTATTTTATTTATTTCCTTTTGAAAATGTTTTTTTAAATAATTTCTTAGATATTCCTCGGTATCTTTTACTAAGATTTTTTCAACCTTGAACTCTCTATCTTTTGATAAAACAATTTTTGTTGCGCCATTATTAATAGCATCATTTATAAAATCATGACCATCAACATTTTCTCCTTTTAAAGCAACGAATTTATCACCCTTTTTCACTTTACGCGAATCTATTTTGATATTTAGCATTATCTTCACCCTACTCCTTTAATAATTGACTTAAATATACAATGTTTAAATCTTGAAATTCAATTTGTTTTAATAAAATAGTAATATCTTCTTTTTTAGCACTTTTATCGATTAATATAATTGAACCATTTTCTAATGAGTTTTTCACTTTTATTATACTACTATGAGTCAATTTAAGACTAGGTTTAATAATATAGTTGTCATTTTCTAAACACAACTTTTTATTATAATCATTTAAAATACATAAATTTTTATTTAGATTATCTTTATCAAGAAGAGTATTTACTTGGTTAAATAATTTTTTATTAGTTTCGTTATTAATTAGTTCATACTTACTAGTTTTAAAGTAATTATCTTTATTAACTAATAGATTGACTTTATAGCCACTAAAATAATTTATTAAATTAGGGTCACTAGCAATTATTAATGATACTTGATTTTTACTTTTATTACCACTTACAATTATTTTATCTTTATTATCATTTAAAGAAATAACTGGTTTTACCTCATCATAAACAAGATAATATTCATTGTAAGCATTCAAAGATTTCATTTTTTGAAAACTTTTTTCGACATTGACAACGCTCCCACTTATTCCAGGAATTATCGAATCATCTACAATAGTTGCATTAACTGATTTTACTTTTAAAGATTCTTTTTTATTTTTTATTTCTTGTAAGACAGGATTTTTTTGCTCGACTAAAAGAGCTATTTTATCAGTATAATAAAAACTAAATACTAAGATACTGCACACACCCAAGATTTGAAAAAACTTTTTCATCTACTTCACCTAATATAAATATATGAAAACATCTTTTTTTCTTCACAAAAAAAGCTTAAAAGTTTATTTTAAGCGATTTTGAATTAACTTAGCCCCTCTTTTGGGGTCACTAAATAAGATATCATAAACCATCTTATCTTTACGAAGTTCTTCGATAAAAATAATTTCTTCTTTAGTTAAAGTTTTAGCTTCAACATTATCATCATAAACAGTTTTAATTAAATGTTCAGTTCCTAATAAATAATCAGCTGTAACAGCAAAAATTTCCATAAAAGCAATAATATTATCAAGAGGTGGCTCGCGAGTTCCTTTTTCATAACAACATATTGTTGATTTATCAAGTTTTAACATTTCTCCTAATTCAGTTTGGGTCAATCCTTTTTTCTTTCTTAAAGCCTTTAATCTTTGTCCCTTAAACATCTCATTCACCTCAATTTGCTATATTATATAATTTACATATTGCAAAGTGTTAAAAATTGACAAATACAAAACTTTTGCTTGCAAGAGCTGTTAAGTTATTTTATAATATAAGTGTGATTGATATGAAAAAGTTAAAAGAATTAAGAAAAAGCATGGGTTATACCTGTGCGCAAATGGGTGAAATGTTAGGTATGTGTACAGCCTTTTATTGGCAGATTGAAAATAAAAAAAGAGGACTTTATTATAATACTGCCAAAAAAATTGCCAAAATATTTAATTTAAAACCTGATGATTTATTTTACGATGAGGAAATTGATTAATCTTTTTCTTCTTTTTTATTGCTCGAAATAAAAGTTATTCTCTCAGCAATTACTTCAGTTAAATATTTTTTTTCTTCGTTCTCTTCGTAAGTTGATGTTTGTAAGCGCCCTTTAATACCTACAATATCACCTTTATGGCAATACTCTTTGGTATTTGTAGCTATCCCATTCCAGAGTACACAACGAATAAAATCCGTTTCATACAAGCCTTCACTATTTTTAAAAGGACGATTAACAGCTAAATTAACAACTGTTTTTTTCTTATTATCATCAATATCAACAATATTTGGTTCATCAGTTAATCTTCCTACTAAAACTACTTGATTCAACATAATAACCTCCTTTCTAAAGCTCAATATAGCAAATAAAATTTACGAATACAAATGGCGATTTTTAAAAATTTGCAAGTAAAAGCGAGCAAAAAAAGATTTTTCTCTTAAGACAAAAAACAATAATTGTAAAAAAAATATTACTAACTTTTAAAATTAGCAATATTTCAACTTTTTAATAAACGATTTAATTCCACTGCATATTCCATTGGTAATTCCTTTTTAAAATCAGCAATAAATCCCATTATTATTAATTCTTTAGCTTGGGTTTCACTTAAACCTTTAGACTTTAAATAAAATAATTCTTCTTCACTTATTTTAGAAACGACGGCTTCATGTTCTAAAATACTTTCATTATTTTCTAAAATATTAACAGGATAAGTATCGCTTTTTGATTTAGTATCTAATAAAATCGTATCACATTTAATACTAGCACGACTACCCGTGGCATTCTCCGTAATTTTACTTAAACCACGATAATTAGCTTGTCCACCATTTAAAGCAATCGACTTACTTAAGATATTACTTTTAGTGTTTTTACCTAAATGAATCATTTTTGCTCCTGCATCTAAAACCTGGTTGTTATTAGCATAAGCAATACTTATTGAATTACCAACAGCATTATCTCCTTTTAAAATACATGAAGGGTATTTCATTGTTACTTTACTACCAATATTTCCATCGATCCATTCCATTAAACCATTTTCTAAAACTAGAGCTCTTTTAGTCACTAAATTATAAACATCTAATGACCAATTTTGAATGGTTGAATAACGCATTTTCGCATTTTTACCAACAAAAATCTCTACTACTCCCGCATGCAAAGAATTGGCTGAATAACTAGTGGCTGTACATCCTTCAATATAAGAAAGTTCAGCTTCATCCTCTAAAATAATAATTGTTCTTTCAAATTGCCCTAATCCTTTAGAATTAATGCGAAAATAGCTTTGCAAAGGACGATCGACTTTTACTCCTTTTGGAACATAAATAAACGAACCACCGCTCCACATTGCACCATTTAAAGCCGTATATTTATTTTCATCAAATTTAACTAAAGAATTAAAATACTTTTTAAATAAATCAGGATGGTTTTTTAAAGCATCATCCGTACTTTCAAATATGACATCATTGTATCCATGTTTATGATAAAATACTTCACTTTCAATTTGATTAGACACTCCTCCTAAATATTCTTCCTCTGCCTTAATTACTCCTAAATCATCAAATACATCTTTAATATCTTTTTTGACCTTTTGCCAATCATCAGTCTTTTCTTGATTTTCCTTTTTATAGTAAACTATATCATCAAAATTTAATTCTATCTTAGGTCCAAATTTAGGATTATCAAGACGCAAAAAAGTAGCAAATGCTTTAAGACGAAAATCTAACATCCACTTTGGTTCCTTTTTTTGTTTAGATAAATTTATAATAAATTCTTCTGAAATTTTTTGTTTCATAGTTATCACATTAAAATTATACTACCATTTTAAATATTAAAAAAGAATTTTCATTTAAATTGCTACTATTTCTTTAAATCTTTCATCATTATTGTTTAAGTTAGTAAACTTTTTTATTGGGTCATATTTTTTCTTCATCTAAAAGAATATAATCTTGTTTTTCATGCAAAGAATCTTGATATTCAATTTTTTGTAATTTTAAATCTTAGTTAAATTTTATTTAATTTATTTTTAATCCATGGTAAAATGTTAATGAAAGTAAGGTAAGAGAAATGATTGATAAAATTAATGAAGTTGTTTTAAACGCTATTAAAAACTACAATTCTGAATTTAATAAATTATCTATTTCTAATAATGTATTATCTTTAGAACAAAATAAAATAGATTTAGAAGAATTTAATTTAGAAACAATTTTTGAAAGTTATCAATTAAAATTAGACTTTAATAATATGAAAGCCCAAGAATTATTTGATATTATTAAATTAAATGCCCTTATTTATAATAGTAATAAAGAAGGTGAATTATGATTTCTTTAAAAAAATTTATCAATCAAGCAAATCAAAATATTGATGATAAAGAAATAGATGAATTTTTAAATTTAATGAGTGAAGCTTATGTCCATCAACAATATTTAACTAATAAAAATTTTAACATTTTTAAAAACTTTTTAGAATATATCCAAGCTCTTTCAAAAGATGATATTAATGTTTTAAATAATACCCAACAAAAAATCATTCATAAATTTAAAACTTTTAAAGATCCAATTTCATATTCCTCAAGCAGTGAGGAAGGAGGAGCAACTTTAAAATATCAACCTAATGGATTTATTAGCGCTCTTTTAGTTTTAAGTTTTTGCCTTTCTTTTGGTTTATTAATTGCTTACCTTTTTATTAGAACTATTTAAAAAGACCTCAAAGGTCTTATTTTTTTTCGATAACTAATTTCATAGCAGTTTTGGCTTCCCCATCTATCTCTATATCATTAAATGAAGGAACAATTACTATATCGTCTCCTCCTGGAGCTAGAAAACCTCGAGCTATACAAACAGCCTTTACTGCTTGATTTAGGGAACCTGCTCCAATAGTTTGAATTTCTACCATCTTTTTTTCTCTAAATATATTAGCAATAGCTCCTGCTACCTTACTAGGATTTGATTTAGTAGATACTTTTAATATTTCCATAATTCCTCCTCTTTCATTTACATTTAACTATATGAAAGAAAAAAAGGAATTAGAACTTATCTATTTTGAATATTTTTCTTTTTCCCATCTAGCATATATTCCACAAGGAAGAATTAAATTACTATTTTGCATTTTTATTCCTAACTCATCACTAGAAATAAATCCCGAATATTTTTTATTAATAGTTTGATATAAAATATTTTCAAGCACTGTCTTTGATAAGCCTGTAGTATAAGAATTAATTAAAAATAATATTGGTTCTTTGCTTAAAATTTGCGTACATAAATTTACTAGATTAAATAAATCGTTATTAATGTTCCAAACTTCTTTATTGGCTCCTCGACCAAATGAAGGCGGGTCCATGATGATTATGTCATACTTATGGCTTCTTCTTATTTCTCTTTTAACAAATTTAGTTACATCATCTACTAAAAATCGAACTTTTTTATCTTCCAAATGATTAACTTTTACATTTTCTTTAGCCCAATCTATCATTCCTCTTGAGGAATCAACATGTACCACTTTAGCTTCTTCTTTTAAAGCAGCAATAGTAGCAGCACCCGTATAAGCAAATAAATTTAAAACTTTAACTTCTCTTTTTGCTCCTTTTATTTTCTCTCTAATTAAATTCCAGTTATAAGCTTGTTCCGGAAATAGGCCAGTATGTTTAAATCCCATTAATTTTAAATTAAAAGTTAAATCTTGATAATGAACTTGCCAAGAAGAAGGAATTTTTTTATTGATTATATTCCAAGCTCCTCCTCCTTTATTACTACGTGTATAAATAGCATCTATATTTTTAACATCATCAGTATCTTCCCATATTATTTGAGGGTCTGGTCTTTTTAAAATAACACCATGCCAATTTTCCACTTTCATTCCTTTATTCATAGCTATAATTTGATATTCAGAAAAATCATTAACTAATTTCATAAACTCACCATACACATCATATCATGAATAAAATATTAAGTAAATTACTCTATAATAAATGGATTAGTACTTGTTCCTTCTCCTATTACTTGTACATCAGCTTTTAAATTGATAACTGGGACAACGGCGTATCTAGTGCGAGTCTCGTAGGCATTCGAAATGACACTACCAAGATGTCCTAAAATTATACCAGCTTTATCAAAAGAACTGCTAGGCGACAAGCTCCACCAACTATAATCATGATAAAGATAGTTTGTTTCATCTGCACGTGGATCATAAAATGATAAACCTGCCATATTCATTTCATCTACTGTTATTAATCCTATCTTTGTTTTATATATTCCTCCATAGGGTCTTATATTGCTATTTTGATCTATTGGCTCTGGGCATTGCAATGTGGGTTGCTTTTGCTCTATTACTCGATTACCTGCTCCATACATTGTAAATGATGCACTATTTGGATTATACACATATCCTGGACTTGATGTGTCATTGCAAAAATATCCTTGGGCTATTTTTTTATTTACATCATTTAAATTGTTTGTATACCATGTTTCTAGTGCTGTCTTTATATTACTATCTTGTCCTCCAAAGTTTTCATTATTAAAACTATTATTATTTGAATCATATGCTACTTCACATGGGTTATCTTTTGTACATTGATGTTTTGTATTATCCATTGTAAAGCCTACTTTATCGTGTTGAGGTGCTGTTGAATCCCACGGATAATCATTAAATTTTGAATCAGTATCTATTTTCTCATTTAAAATAAGTCTTATTGTTCCATCTCCATTGATTCGTACTATTTTCCATTCCTTTCCTGCAAATTCTACGTTATTATTTAGCTCATTTCTATCCCCTCTAAAATAGTAACTTGTCCCTTGATCATCTTCGGCTTTATATATTCCACTTCCTTGTGTTTTGCTCTTACATGTACTTGTATATTCATCGGCTTTTATTATACTTGTTTTATCTTCACTTATCTCTTTTATCTTATACATTGTTGTACATGGATTACTTCTGCCCATACATATATACTTATCTATATCATTATCTGTAAAATTAGTAGTTATATAATTGTCTACTTTTATAACATTATTTTTTATTGTATATAATCCATTATTACCACTATATTCAAAACTATCTCCTATATAGTGCCAAGTATCAGAGAATAGTGATACTGTTTTATCTTCTGTTATGTTTTGACTACAATCCTCTCCCAATGGTTCTCCTTTGGAAAAATCTGGTGTCTCTTCTTTTAGTGTATTATGGGTTAGTATTGCGTCTTTTAATTTTTGTAATTGTTCAAATTTTACTCGACATTCTGTATCTTTGGTTGGTTTTTTTACAGTTAATGTATTTGTTTCTTTATTATAACTTGCTGTTGCCTCATTATCACAACTTACACTTTCAAAACCATATCCTTCATCGGGAATTACCTCTTCTGTTATTGTTTGGTTATAGTCTGTTTCTACTTTTTTACTTGTATCATTTCCTATTTTTCCATTTTCTGCTTTTAATGTAACTTGTATTTTTTTACTTACTTTACTATCAAATGCTAAACTACTTCCTGTATAACTATATAATGCATAGGAAC
>CANPXJ010000019.1 GCA_947585915.1 uncultured Bacilli bacterium
TTACATATGGTATATGATGAGTTCTATTGCCAATATGTTAATATTCAAAATGAAATTCAAGAAGCTAAAACTAATAGCAGAATTGGAATAATTAATTATCAAAAACTACATGGAACTAAGCAAACTGTAAGTTGGCTTACTAATAGTGTGAAATATCGTTTAAATAAGTTAAAAAGTAAACCAGTTGAGTTTGATTATTTAGAATTAAGTGAAGAAGATAAAAAAAATGTTATTTTAAAAAACAAAGGAAACATTTTTATCTTTGCCTCAGTTGCTTACTATGACATTGGGGGAGGGCAAAGAAGTGCTCAATTTGCGAAAATCTTTAACAAGTTAGGATATAATGTTTTTTATATTTTTGCTTTTGATTCTTCCGAGAGTAAAAAATTTAAATTAGAAATTCCTTGTGTTTTACATAAATATATTAAAAATACATCGGTTGAAGAAATTATGAATTATGCAAATAAAGATGATATAGCTATCTTTGAAGCACCTAGTGCCTTATTTAAAGAGTACATTGCTCCTTTAAAAGAAAAAGATATTAAGATAGTTTATGAAAACATTGATAATTGGGAAAGTAATTTAGGAAATAATATATTTGATGCTGATACTTTAAAAGAAATGATTGAAAATGCGAGTCTTTTAACAGCTACAGCTAAACCTTTAGAAGAACAATTAGAAAATTATATTGATAGGTATGATTTAAAAAGAAAAAAAGTATTATATATCCCCAATGCTGTTGACGATGAATTATTTAATCCTCAAAAAAATTATAAAATTCCTAGTGATTTAAATGTGGGAGCTAAAACATTATTATATTATGGATCTTTATGGGGAGATTGGTTTGATTGGGATTTAATTTATGATTTAGCTAAAAATAATGAAGATATAACTATTAATTTAATTGGTGATGATAGTAGTGTTAATAAAACCAATAAACCTAAAAATGTTTTCTTTTTAGGAATAAAAAAACAAAGTGAATTACCAGCCTATTTAAAATATAGTGACTATGCTATATTACCTTTTAAAGTAGATAGTGTAGGTAAGTATGTATCTCCTTTAAAAATATTTGAATATATTGCGATGAATAAAAAAATAATTGCGACCCCATTACCAGATATTATGGGTTATCCTAATGTTTATACTGGTGATACTTATAAGAAATGGCAAAAAATATTAGATAGTGATAAAAAATTAAATGAAACTAAAGCTCGTAATTTTATTGAAGAAAATAATTGGTTTAAAAGATGTATTGATTTATTAGAAGGAATTAGTCTTAAAGGTTCTAAAAAGTGTTTAGCTAAATTCTATGAAAATATATCAATCGTTGTTTTAAATCATAATAATAAAAAAGTTATATTTAATTGTGTTGATAGTTTAATCAAATATAATGAAAGATATCAATATGAAATTATTGTGGTCGATAATGATAGTACTGATGGTTCATATGAAGAATTACAAAAAGTATATAAAAATAAAATAAAATTAATTAAGAATAGTAAAAATGGATGTGCTTCAGGAAGAAATCTAGGAGCAAAAGAAGCAAAAGGTAGTTATATAATGTTTTTAGATAGTGACCAGTGGGTATTACACAAATATTGGTTAGATAATTATTTAGATATTTATAATAACACTAAAAATATTGGTGCAGTAGCTTGGGGTGCTGGTTGGTTTAACGATTTTGGTCTTTCTTATCGAATAGTTGATAATTATGATTATCGTTATATGCCTGCTAATATTTTAGCAAGATGTGATATTGGTTATTTGGCAACATGTGGTTTTTTTATCAAAAAAGATATATTAAATAAAGTAGGTGGATTAGATGAAGCTTATGACCCTACTTGTTATGAAGATACAGATTTAGCTTTGAGTGTTCGAAATAATAAAGCAGAAATATATTATTCAAATTTATTAGGAGTAGGACATCTTCCTCATCAAACAACAAAGGCTGGAACAGATGCACACGATAAATTAATTAAAGAAAAAGGCGACTATTTTGTTGAAAAATGGAAAGAAAAAAATCCTGATTTATTAAAATATAAAAAATAAAGGTTTAATTATTTAAATCTTTTTTTCATATGATTACTAATAAGGAGTCATTATGAAAAGAAAATATATTGATATAATTTTATTTGCTTCTGTTATCTTTTTGGCTGGTTTTGGTCTTTTAATGATTTATTCTTCTAGTAGTATATGGGCAGAATATAAATTTAATGATTCGTTTAAATTTTTAAAAGCCCAAGGTTTATTTTATCTAGTAGGAATTATAGCAATGCTCTTTATATCTAAAATTGATTATAATTTTTATAAAAAGAAAGCTAATTTAATAATTGGTTTATGTTTCTTATTGTTGGTGCTCGTTTTAATTCCCGGAATTGGAACAGTTAGAAATGGTTCGAGAAGTTGGTTTGGCTTAGGTGGTTTTGGAATTCAACCGAGCGAATTTGCTAAAATTGGTTTGATTATATTTGTATCTAAATATTTAGCTAATAACAATAAAGAAATAAAGAATATTAAAAAAGGAGTTCTGCCTATAATCGGAATTATTTTGCTCTTTTTTGGTCTTATAATGTTAGAACCAGACTTTGGTACGGGCATGGTTATTGTTCTAACTTTAGTTTGTATCTTATTTGTTTCCGGAGTTAAAATGTCTTTTTTTATTAAAATAGGTTGTGCTGGTCTTTTAGGAATTGTGGCTTTAATTATTGTTGCCCCTTATCGAATGGCTCGAATTGTATCTTTTTTAAATCCGTGGAGCGATCCCCTTGGTAGTGGTTTTCAAATTATTCAAAGCTTGTACGCCATTGGTCCAGGCGGACTTTTAGGTATGGGTTTTGGTAACTCAATTCAAAAACATTTTTATCTTCCCGAACCGCAAACTGATTTTATTTTTTCCATAATTTCTGAAGAATTTGGTTTTTTAGGAGTACTTATTGTTTGCACTTTTTTCTTTATTATATTTTACCGAGCTATCAAAATTGCTATGAGTACATCTGATTTATTTGCTAAATATCTAGTGTTTGGTTTAGCTTTTGGAATTTTAATTCAAGCTATTTTAAACTTGTGTGTGGTTGTCGGTTTAATTCCTGTTACGGGTGTAACCTTACCTTTCTTATCTTATGGCGGTTCTTCCTTGTTAGTTAGTATGGCTAGCATTGGGATTATTTTAAATGTTTCTAGAAATTGTTAAAATGTTATTGCTTTTATAAACAATATAATATTAAAGGATGAGTTAATGATTTACAATTTAATATATAAAATAAGTGGTGGAAATCAAAACAAAAAAATTAATGAAGCTGTAAGAAGAAATTTTGAAAAGCCCCAAAAAGATATTGTTTTAAATTAAATGAGAATGACTATTTTAATATTCTAAACTTGAGGTCGTATTTTGCGACCTCAAGTTTAGAATACAGTACTCATTGTGGGAGAAGATACAAATCTCACTAATTTGCTAAACTGGGTCTTGTTATGCTTGCAACTATTTTATAATCTGATAATAAATAAACTAGAAAATAAAAATATTAAAAAATTGTTGATTATAAAACAAATGTTTGCTATACTTTGGTTGTTAAACAAAGTAAGGGGGCATTTGTTTTTTATGAATAATATAACATTAACGGAAGAATTAAAGATTGAAAATATGATATATGAAATAAGAGGAAAGCAAGTGATGGTAAACTCTGATTTGGCAAAATTATATGGAGTTGAAACTAAAAGAATTAATGAGGCTGTAAGAAGAAATTTTGAAAAATTCCCAGAAAGATATTGTTTTAAATTAAATAAAAAAGAATATTTGAATATTCTAAGGTCGCAAAATGCGACCTTAGAATTGAAACGTGGGCAATATTCAAAATATTTACCTCGAGTATTCACCGAACAAGGTGTAGCAATGCTTGCAACCGTTTTAAAATCTAATGTTGCCACTAAAGTTAGTATTGCAATAATGGATGCATTTGTAATGATGCGAAAATATATTTCTAATGATTTTATTCAGCAAAAATATATCAACAATCTAGTGATAAAACATGATCAAGACATCAAATTATTACAAGAATCATTTAATAAATTTGAAGAAAAGAAAAAAGATAATGAAATTTATTTTAATGGGCAAATCTATGATGCTTATTCAAAAATAATTGATATTCTAAAAGAAGCGCGTGACAACATAATTATTATTGATAATTATGCAGATAAAAACATTTTAGATATGATAAAAAATTTAAAAATTGATGTAACTATAATATGTAAAAATAATGGTTTATTAAAAGAAATAGATATAATCAAATATCAAAAACAATACGATAATCTAAAAGTAGTTTATAATAATGATTTTCATGATAGATACATTATCTTAGATCAAAAAGAAATTTATCATTGTGGGGCCTCTCTTAACTATGCAGGTAGTAAAATTTTTTCAATTAATAAATTAGAGGATAAAATTGTTAAAGATAGTTTAATAAAATATGTAAATGTTACTATCAAAACATCAAACATTCTTTAAAAATAGCACTTTCTTTTCTTTTTTGTAGTAATTTTTTCATGAAACCGTGGAGATTATTTTAAATGTTTCAAGAAATTGTTAAAACATTATTGATTACAGAACAAATGTTTGTTATACTTTAGTTATTAAACAAAGTAAGGGGGCAGTTGTTTTTATGAATAATACAATAATAACGGAAGAATTAAAGATTGAAAATATGATATATGAAATAAGAGGAAAGCAAATAATTTTGGACTCTGATTTAGCAAAATTATATGGAGTAGAAACAAAAAGAATTAATGAAGCAGTTAGAAATAATTCCGAAAAATTTCCTGAAAGATTTTCTTGGATTTTAACGAATAAGGAATGGAATTTTTTAAGGTCGAAAATTTCGACCTTAAAGATTCAAAAAATTGGTAGAGGAACGCATAGAAAATATTTGCCGCGAGTATTCACCGAACAAGGTGTAGCAATGCTTGCCACCATTTTAAAATCTAATATTGCCACTCAGGTTAGTATTGCAATAATGGATGCTTTTGTCAACATGCGTCATTATATATTGGAAAATAAAGATATATTAAGGTCATTAAATAATATCAATAATAAATTAATAGAACATGATGAAAAAATTGATTATATCTTTGCAGCTTTTGATAAAAAAGAACAATTATTTTTACCAAACGAGAGTTATGATGCTTATTCAGAAATTGTTAATATAATAACTAAAGTAAAAGAAGAAATAATCATAATAGACAGTTATGCTGATAAAACCATATTAGATTTTATAAGAAATGTTAATGCTAAAATTATCCTTATTATAAGCGACAAAGCGAAGCTTAATGATTTAGAATTAGAAAAGTTTAATGAGCAATACAATAAATTGAAAGTTATAAAAAATAATAATTTTCATGATCGTTATTTTATACTTGATAAAAAGTGTTTTTATCATATTGGAACATCACTAAATCATGTAGGAGGTAAAGTTTTTTCAATAAATAAATTAGAAGATAAAATTGTTAAAGATAATTTACTAAAGTATGTTCTTGAAATAATATTTTAGTTTTATAATTTAAAACTAAACTAACTTTTTTTAATAAAATATGTAGTGGACTTTTAAATAGTTAAAAATTATTAAAACACGATTAATTTGTATGCTAAGTAAGGGGGAATTGTTGCATGAGCATCATAGCTTTAACTGATGAATTAAACGTAGAAAATATGATATATGAAATAAGGGGAAGACAAGTTATACTCGATTTTGATTTAGCCAAGCTATATCAGTGTAAAAATGGAACAAAAACAATTAATTTGGCTGTTAAAAGAAATATTGAACGTTTTCCAAAAGACTTTTATTTTCAATTAACTAATGAAGAATTTAAAAACTTGAAGTTTCAAATTGAAACTTCAAGACATGGAGGAGTTAGAAAAAATCCATATGCTTTTACTGAGCAAGGTGTGGCAATGTTAGCCAGTGTTTTAAGAACGCCAATAGCTGCAAGAGTTAGTATTGCTATCATGCGTGCTTTTGTGCACATGCGTCATTATATTTTAGAAAATAAAGATATATTAAAATCTTTAAATAATATCAATAATAAATTAATAGAACATGACGAAAAATTAAATTATTTATTTTCGGTTTTTGATAAAAAAGAAAAATTATTTTTACCTGGTGAAACTTATGACGCTTATTCGGAAATTGTCGATATACTAAATTTAGCTCAAAACGAGATTATTATAATCGATAGCTATGCTGATAAAACCATGCTCGATTTTATTCGAAATTTAAACAGCCAAATAATTCTTATTACTAGCAATAGAGCGAAACTTAATGATTTAGAATTAGAAAAATTTAATCAACAATATAATAATAAATTAGATGTTATAAAAGATAATACTTTTCATGACCGTTATTTTATACTTGATAAAAAGAATTTTTTTCATGTCGGTACATCTCTTAATTATGCAGGAGGGAAAGTTTTTTCGATAAATAAATTAGAAGATGAAATTATTAAAGATAACTTATTAGACTATATTCTTAAAATAGTAAAATAGATAGAGCTTTTTTGACATTAATTTTTTGTATAAAAGTTTAAAATTATAAACATGATATTCATAGAATAGTAAAAGGAGGATAACTATGTTTGATAATTTTAACTTTGAAGTAGCTAGTATTTTTAAAAAGAGTGAAAAAGAAATGGAGAACTTAAAACATCCCTATGTTGGAAGCGAGCATTTACTTCTAGCTTTACTTGATAATAATGATGATTTAGCTAAGACTTTAAATAAGTATAATGTTACTTATAATAAATTCAAACATGAATTAATAGAAATTGTGGGAGTCGGATCTAAAAAAAGCGATATAAAACTTTATACTCCTTTATTAAAAAGAGTTATAGATAATGCATTAGAAGATGCTAAAGAAGATAATAAAGGGATTGTAACAACTACTCATCTTTTTCTAGCTCTTTTAGAAGAAGCTGAAGGTATTGCTATTCGTATACTTTTGAGTTTAGATGTCAATTTAGATAAATTATATAAAGAATTAAGAACAAAAAAGAATCAAGAAAAAGAAAATTTAACTATTTATGAAATAGGAAATAATTTAAATAAAAGTGTTAATTTAGAAGAAAAAATTGTTGGTAGAGACTCAGAAATTAATATTTTAATTGAAACCTTGCTTCGTAAAAATAAAAATAACCCTTTACTAATTGGTAAAGCTGGAGTTGGAAAAACAGCAATTGTGGAAGAACTAGCTCGAAGAATTGAAAAGAAAAACGTGACGGAAGAATTACTTGATAAAAAAATAATTATGTTAGAAATGTCTAGTTTAGTGGCCGGAACTAAATATCGTGGAGAATTTGAAGAGAGATTAAATAAAATCATTGAAGAAGTTATTGGGGAAGAAAATATCATTTTATTTATTGATGAGGTGCACACTCTTGTAAATGCTGGTGGAGCTGAAGGGGCAATCGATGCAGCCAATATTTTAAAACCTTATCTTGCCCGTGGTCAGTTAAAATGTATTGGAGCAACAACAACTGAGGAATATAATAAATTTATAGCTAAAGATAAAGCTTTAGAAAGAAGATTTCAAAAAATTATCATAAAAGAACCAAATGAAGAAAATACGGAATTTATCTTAAAATCAATTAAAGAAGAATATGAAAAACATCATAAAATTGTTATTACTAATAAAAATATTAAAGATATAGTTTCTTTAAGCAATAAATATATTTTTAACAAAAATAATCCCGATAAATGTATTGATGTTTTAGATTCGGTTTGTGCTAAAGTTAAATTAAATAACATTTATCAAAATAGTACGCAAGTTTTAGAAAATGAACTCGTTAAATTAAAAGAAGAAAAAGAAAAATATATTATAAATCAAGATTATGTTAATGCTTTAAAATTAAAAACGAAAGAAGATAACTTAAATAAAAAAATAGTAAAAAGTAAGATTAATAATAAATTACATATTTTAAAAAGCGATATTTTAAAAGTAATTGAAGACAAAACAAATATTCCTATTTTAGAAAATAAAAAACAGATAATAAGTAAATTAAAAAAAGATTTGTTTTCAAATATTATAGGACAAGATATAGCTATAAATAAAATAGTTGATAATTATAAAAGACATCTTAATATATCTTCTAACAAACCCTTATCATTATTGCTTGCAGGACCTACTGGGGTAGGAAAAACTTATACAGTTAAAACTATTGCTAAGTCTTTAAACATTAACTTTATTAGATTAGATATGAGCGAATATAATTTAGAAACAGCAGTTAATAAATTAATTGGTGTTAGTGCGGGGTATGTTGGATATGATGATAACTACATTTTTAAACAAATAATGGATAACCCTTATTCTTTAATTTTATTAGATGAAATAGAAAAAGCTTCACCAAAAGTTATTAACTTATTTTTACAAATTTTAGAAGAAGGTTATATTACTGCTTCAAGTGGTGAAAAAATCATTTTTAATAATGCTTTTATATTTATGACTTCAAATGCTTCGGTAAATAAAACGATGGGATTTACTAAAACTTTTGTTGATAATGAATTTTTAAGTAATGAACTAATAAATAGAATAGATGAAATAATAACTTATAATCCAGTAGATAAATTTAGTGCTAAAAAATATTTAAAAGAAAAAGTTAAAAATGGGGATGAAGATAAAATATTAAGTGTTTCTAACTATCAAAAATATGGGTTTAGAGAGTTAGAGCGAACTATTAAAGCTTACAAAACGAGTAAAATTGGTTAATAAATCTTTAAAAATATATAAAAAAATAATTTATAGAACGAAAAAACGGAAAAATTCGCGCTATAAAATTTTATAGAACGAAAAAATGGAAAAATTCGCGCTATAAAAAATAATAGATATTGAAAATTATAAATACTAAGATTTTTAAGTTAATTTGTGCTTGCAACGAACACTTACTTGTGCTATATTATAGGTAGCACGAAGAGTGTTTTTATTTTGAATTAAAAAATGAGGGAGTTTCATGAAAAAAAATAAGGAAAAAAAAGAAAAAAACAAATCAAAGAATGGATTAATGCATGGTATTAAGACAGAAATGAAGAAAGTTAAATGGCCATCATTTAAGGAAATAGTAAAATATACTATAGCTACTGTGGCTGTATGTGTTATTATTGCTTTATTCTTTCAATTACTAAATGTTTTAATCTCACTTATAAAGGGGGCATTTTAATGGAAAAACAATGGTATGTAGTTAATACTTATAGCGGACACGAAAGTAAAGTTAAACAAAATTTAGAAATGCGTACGGAATCAATGGGATTTCAAGATAATATTTTTAGAATTATTATCCCAGAAACTAAAGAAGTTGACTATAAAGATGGTGTAAAAAAAGAAAAAACTAAAAAAATGTTTCCTGGTTATATATTAGTCGAAATGATTATGAGTGATGAAGCTTGGTATATTGTTCGTAATACTCCAGGTGTTACAGGATTTATTGGTTCATCAGGAAAAGGGGCAAAACCTACTCCACTTTTACCTCAAGAAATAGATAGAATACTTGCTAATATGGGAATGAGTAGATTAGATACAGATGTTGAATTAAATAAAGGTGATAAAGTTAGCGTTATTGATGGTCCATTTAAAGGTATGGAAGGAACCATTGATAATGTTGATAAAGAAAATAATCGTCTTAATGTTCTAATTGATTTATTTGGACAAGAAACCCCAGTTGAGGTTGAATTATTTCAAGTTAGCAAATTATAAAAAGCATATAGGAGGTTTTGTAAATGGAAGTTGAAAATGGTTTAGCAATTGTTAAAGATGAAAAGGGAAACATCGATATTGTAAAAAATTATCAAAATTTAGAAAAAATAGAAGAACTTAAATATAAAATAGAATTTTTAGAAAAATATCAAGAGCGGATAAGAACTAGTAGAAGAGTTAGTATAAATTGTGAAGTTGGTATTGCAGTGGCAGGTTTAATGCCATTACTAGCTTCGAGCACTTTATTTATGAGCTGGGAATCTCCATTAAAATATGTAGAACTATTATTACCTATGGCTATTTCTTCATATATAATCGGATTTTCCGTATATGACTTTTATTTGAACAAATATGGTTATAAATTTTGTACGCAATATAAAAATGAACAGTTAGACCAAATAAACGAGCAATTAAAACCTTTATTAGCTGATTCTAAAAGACTTATAGAAACAAAGGGATATGTAGAAATAAATAAAGAAAAAATTTTTAAAGAAATAAGAAATAATTTCATATGTTTAAAACATGTTGGGGATAATTATAAATATTATAAAAATGCTTTTTTAGAAGGGACATTAGAAAAAAGATTAGAAAAATTAAATGACAATGACTATATTGAGTCTTTAAAAAAGCAATTCTATATAAGCCCTCTTGGAAGAACTAAAATTATAACTGATGATAACCATATAATCAATGCACATATTGAAACATTAAAAGAAGTAAATTTTACCGATGAAGCAATTGATATAGCTAATAAATATATTGGTCAAGAATGTTATAAAAGGAAATATTCAATGTAAAAATATTTTTTTTTTATACTTTTTCCAAAATATTACCTTGATAATCCCCTTAAGTTGTGCTAATATCTTAAATGCAGTTATATATTTTTATATAAGTGCCAAGTGGGAGGGAATGCGGATTTGCCCTATACCACTTTCGCGAAGTTAATACAAGGAGGTGTTTTTCGTGGCAAAAGAAGCCGTAAAGAAAATTAAGTTACAAATACCTGCGGGAAAGGCAACACCAGCTCCACCAGTCGGAACTGTTTTAGGACCTGCTGGAATTAATCTTGGAGAATTTTGTACTAAGTTTAATGATGCAACTAAAGATAAGATGGGAGACATTGTTCCAGTTGAAATTTCCGTATATGAAGATAGAAGCTTTGATTTTGTTTTAAAGACTCCACCAGCTGGATTCTTAATCAAGAAAGCTGCTAAAATTCAAAAAGGTTCTCAAAAAGGTGCTAATCATGTTGTGGCAACTATATCACAAGAAGATTTAAAGAAGATAGCCGAAACTAAACTACCTGATTTAAATGCTTATGATGTTGAAGGAGCTATGAAAATAATTGAAGGTACAGCTCGAAATATGGGTGTAGCCGTAGCTGGATTAAATGATGCTGAGTTAAAAGCCCAAGAAGAAGAGGCTGCAGCCCATGAAGCAGAAATGGCTAAACGTGATGCTGAATTAGAAAAAATGGAACAAGAAGCTGAAGCTGAACTTGCTGAAGTTGAAGTTATTTCTGAAAAAGAAGAAGAACCAACAACTGAAGAAGAATAATAAAATAATTTTTAAAAATACAAATCCGCTAATAAACCACAGTTAGGAGGGAAAAGAATGAAAAAACATGGCAAAAAGTATGTGGAAGCTTCAAAGAATATCGATAGAAATAAATTATATTCTGTAAGTGAAGCGATTAAACTAGTTAAAAGTAGTAGTACAACTAAATTTGATAGTACAGTTGAAGTTGCTTTTAAATTAAATGTTGATCCTAAAAAAGCAGACCAACAATTAAGAGGTTCTTTAGTTTTACCAAATGGTACTGGAAAATCTCAAAAAGTGTTAGTTATTGCTAAAGGTGATGCTGCTAAACAAGCTAAAGAAGCTGGTGCTGATTATGTTGGCGATACGGACATGATTGAAAAAATTGAAAAAGAAAATTGGTTTGATTATGATGTAATCGTAGCAACTCCTGAAATGATGCCACTTCTTGGTAAATTAGGACGTATTTTAGGACCTAAAGGTTTAATGCCAAATCCTAAAACAGGTACTGTTACCCAAAATACTTTAAAAGCTGTTGAAGACATCAAAAAAGGTATGATTGAATATAAAACAGATACTTTTGGAAATGTTCATAGTATTATAGGAAAAGTTTCCTTTAAAGAAGAAGATTTAAAAGAAAACTTAGAATATATTTATAATGCTATTGTAAAAGTTAAACCTCAAAGTGTTAAAGGAACTTTTATTGATAATATTAGTATTTCTTCAACAATGGGGCCAGGAATTAAAGTAGATAAAAATTCTTTTGACAATTAATTAATTATCACATATAATAAAGTTATTGAAAACGAGTTACCATAGACAGTAGGGGCGTAAGCTTAATAATCCTACCGAGGAAACCTTATATTTAGACTTATGTTAAATTAAGCTTTCCTTGTTATGGGAAAGTTTTTTAAAATATAAAAGGAGGAGACTATGGCAAGCACAGAAAAACTTAAAGAAAAAAATGAAATTGTTAAGAAGATAACTGATGCTATAAAGGATAGCCAAGCTGTAATTTTAGTTAGTTACCAAGGCCTTACAGTTTCAGAATTAAGTCAGCTAAGAATTGAACTTAGAGAATCTGATAGTAAATTAAAAGTATTTAAAAACACTTTAGTTAAAAGAGCTTTAGATGATTTAAATATTAATCTTGATGATTTTTTAGAAGGACCTAATGCTATTGTGTTTGGACCAAATTTATTAGAACCAATTAAAGTTATTTCTAAATTTGCAAAAGAACATGAAAATTTAGAGATTCGTGTTGGTATTATAAGTGGTGAAGTTGCTGATATAGATGTTATTAAAGAATATGCGTCTATTCCATCAATGGAAGGCTTGCTTACTATGTTTGCAAGAGGTTTAATGGAACATGTTAGCAATTTAGCTATCGGATTAAATTTATATGCCGAAAAATTAGAAGAAAAATAAGAAAGGATGATAAAAAATGGCAAAAATTGAAAACAAAGATATTATTGAAGCTTTAAAAGAAAAGACAATTCTAGAAGTTAAAGAATTAGTCGATATGATGAAAGAAGAATTTGGAGTAGACCCATCTGCAGTTGCAGTTGCTGCTGCCCCTGCTGGAGGAGAAGCTGCTGAAGAAAGCGCTACTAAAACAGTTGTTTTAAAAGATGCTGGAGCAGCTAAGATTGCTGTAATTAAAGTTATTCGTGAAATCACAGGCCTTGGCCTTGTTGATGCTAAGGGTCTTGCTGATAATGGTGGTAACATTAAAGAAAATGTTAGCGCTGATGAAGCCAATGAAATTAAAGCTAAGTTAGAAGAAGCTGGGGCTACTGTTGAATTAGCATAACTAAAAAGCAAAAAATAAAAATTTTGCTTTTTTTCTTGTAAGAAATTCTTTCATAATATATAATATTTAATGAAAGTAGATGATAAAAGTGATAAAAAGGATTATTAAAATATTATTAATTATAGTTATAATTGCTTGGGTAGCGATCGTAATAACAGATTATTTAGGGGTTATTAATAATAAGCAAGCTAAGTTTTGTATTAAAAGGGAAACTATTAATACAGAAACTAAAAAGACTGAAAGATGTATTGGTTTAGGATATTTTGCGGAAAGATATTATAAAAATGGCGAGTTATCAGGTTATGAGTTTAGACCATTTTTTATGAAAAGTAAGAATGCAGAAAATTAGGTGATTATCATGATGAGAAATAAAAAAGGGTGGGGGATTGCCATGATGGTTGTATATATGTCAATCTTGCTAGCATTTTTATTAGTAGCTACTATTATGGTGTATAATTTATATCGATACAATAGTGTTATTAAAGATGGTGGAAAAAATAGCGATGGTGTCCCTAATATAAATGAGACTACAGAAGATAATAAACAGAGATATAAATTATATGAAAATAGGATTAAAAGAAATGCTATTACTTTTGCTTATACTTATTATTTACCTTTAAATGAATCACCAGTAAAAATTACTTTAGAAGATATGGTTAAAAAAGATATTATGAATAGCTTAGTAGATCCAAAAGATAATAGTGTGTGTACTGGTTATGCAATTTTAACTTTAGAAAATGATAAAATAATTAGTACGCCGTATTTAAAATGTAATAATTACGTAACTGAAGGTTATGAAGATTAGGTGAAAAAATGAAAGAAATGCGTCGTTTAAGTATTATTTGGGGAGCATTGCTAATTTTAATTGTAGCTTTACTTACAACTTTTGGCATAATTTTTAATAAAAAGAATAAAGTATATACAGATATGGAAAAGGATTTAGTAAGTGCTACTAAAAAGTATGTGGAAAAAAGTTTTGCTTATCCAAAAGACAATAAAGAGTTAAGAGTTAATTATGCAGATTTAAAGGATAGTGGCTTAATTGATAAATTAAAAATTAATAAAACAGAATGTGATGGGTACACCATTGTTAAAAAGAATAAGTTAGTTTATGAATATAAAGGATATGTTAAATGTCCGGAATATAAAACTAAAAATTATAAAAATTAATTCTTGACAAGAAAATGTAATTAATGTTATATTATTAATGATTTTTAAATTGAGGTTCTGCTTAGGTAGAACCTAGTTTAATGGAATTTATGATACACCAGGATGTGTGTAAATGGAAGGAGGATAAAATGCCAACAATACATCAATTAGTAAAAAAGGGAAGAAAGAATAAAAAATATAAAAGTAAATCACCAGCACTTAACAAAGGATTTAATAGTATGACTCGTCGTGAGACTGAGACTAATAGTCCTCAAAAAAGAGGCGTTTGTACTCGTGTTGGAACTAGAACACCAAAGAAACCGAACTCAGCATTACGTAAGTATGCACGTGTTAGATTATCTAATGGTCGTGAAGTTGACTCTTATATCCCAGGTGAGGGACATAATCTTCAAGAACACAGCGTTGTTTTAGTTCGTGGTGGACGTGTTAAAGACTTAATCGGTGTTCGTTATCACATTGTACGTGGTACCCTTGATACTCAAGGAGTAGAAAACAGAAAACAAGGTCGTAGCAAATATGGTACTAAAAGACCTAAATAAAAATTAAAATAAGAGAGGAGAAAACATATGCGTAAAAGACGTGCAGTAAAAAGAGATGTTTTACCAGATCCTATATATAATTCTAAAGTAGTTACAAAACTAATAAATCAAATTATGCAAAAAGGAAAAAAAGGAACTGCGCAAAAGATTTTATATACAGCTTTTGATATAGTTAAAGAAAAAACTGGTAAAGATCCAATGGATGTATATAATGAAGCACTAGAAAATATTAAACCAGCTTTAGAAGTTAAGACTCGTCGAGTTGGTGGTTCTAATTATCAAGTGCCTATTGAAGTAGAAGATAGTCGTGCTCAAACTTTAGCCTTACGTTGGCTTGTAAATTATGCCAAATTAAGAAATGGTAAAGGCATGGCTGAAAATTTAGCTAATGAAATAATAGATGCAGCAAATGGAACAGGTGGAGCTGTTAAAAAACGTGAGGATACTCATAAAATGGCTGAAGCTAACAAAGCATTTGCTCATTATAGATGGTAGGAGAGTTTTATGGCAAGAGATGTAAGTTTAGATAAATTAAGAAATATTGGAATAATGGCTCATATTGATGCTGGTAAAACAACTTTTACTGAAAGAGTTTTGTATCATACAGGTATAACTCATAAGATTGGGGAAACTCATGATGGTGAGTCACAAATGGACTGGATGGATCAAGAAAAAGAAAGAGGTATCACAATTACTTCCGCCGCAACAACTGCGCATTGGAAGGGATATCGTTTAAATATCATTGATACTCCAGGTCACGTAGACTTTACAATTGAAGTTCAACGATCTTTAAGAGTTCTTGATGGTTCTATTTGTTTGCTTGATGCAAATGCTGGAGTTGAACCGCAAAGTGAAACTGTATGGCGTCAGGCTGATGAATTCAAAGTTCCTAGAATGATTTTCTGTAATAAAATGGATAAATTAGGAGCAGATTTCCAAGCTTGCTTAGAATCTATTGATAATAGATTAAATGTTGTTGCTAAACCAATTGAATGGCCAATTGGAGCTGAAAACGATTTTAATGGAGTAGTTGATATTCTTACTTTAAAAGCTTATCATTTTGATGGTAAAGAAGAAGAAAACTATGAAGAAATTGAAATTCCCGAAGATTTAAAAGACATAGTTAACGAAAAAAGAATTGATTTAATTGAAACAGTCGCTGAATATGATGATGAGTTAATGGAAAAATACCTAGATGGTCAAGAAGTTAGCGTTGATTTAATTAAACGAGCTATTAGAAAAGGAACATTAGCTGCTAAATTCTTCCCAGTAATGTGCGGAAGCGCCCTATCAAATATGGGTGTTAAGTTAGCTCTAGATGCAGTTATTGATTACATGCCTGCTCCAACTGATATTGAAGCAATTGAATGTATCGATAAAGATGGAAATGATGTTCTTCGTCATCCATCTGATGATGAACCATTTACAGCATTAGCTTTCAAAATTGCAGCAGATCCATTTGTTGGTCGACTTTCATTCTTTAGAGTTTACTCTGGTAAACTTACAAGTGGTTCTTATGTTTTAAATTCAACAAAAAACACTAAAGAAAGAATTGGTCGTATTTTACAAATGCATGCTAATCAAAGAAAAGAAATTAGCGAAGTATATTGTGGTGAAATTGCGGCTGCGGTTGGTTTAAAAAATACAACTACTGCTGATACATTATGTGATGAAAAACATTTTGCTATCATGAAAGGTATGGAATTCCCAGATCCAGTTATAGACTTAGCTATTGAACCAAAGAGTAAAGGTGACCAAGATAAAATGGCTTTAGCTTTACAAAAATTAGCTGAAGAAGATCCAACATTTAAATATAAAACAGACCATGAAACTGGACAAACTGTTATTTCTGGTATGGGTGAGTTACACCTAGAAGTATTAGTAAGACGTATGAAAGATGAATTCAAAGTTGAAGCTAATATTGGTAAACCACAAGTTGCTTATCGTGAAACTATTACGCAAACTGCGGAATGTGAAGGTAAGTATATTAAACAATCAGGTGGACGTGGACAATATGGTCATGTATGGATTAAATTTGAACCAAATAAAGATAAAGGTTATGAATTCGTTGATGAAGTTGTTGGTGGAGTTGTTCCTCGTGAATATATTCCTGTAACTGATAAAGGATTACAAGAAGCAATGGCTGGAGGAATCCTAGCAGGTTATCCAATGGTTGATATCAAAGCTACTTTATATGATGGTTCATACCATGATGTCGATTCATCAGAAATGGCTTTCAAAATTGCAGCGAGTTTAGCATTAAAAGAGGCTAAAAATAAATGTAAGCCTGTTTTACTAGAACCAATTATGAAAGTTGATGTAGTTGTACCTGAAGAATATATGGGTAATGTTATGGGAGATTTAACAAGCCGTCGTGGTCGTCCACTTGGCCAAGAATCTCGTGGTAACGCTCTACAAATATCAGCAATGGTGCCATTATCTGAAATGTTTGGATATGCTACAAGCTTACGTTCAAATACACAAGGTAGAGGTAACTTCACAATGACAAATGACCATTATGAAGAAGTGCCAAAATCAATTGCTGATGAAATCATCAAGAAAAACAATATAAACTAAAATAATTCTTGAATTTTATTCAAGTATTAGATAAAATATTAATAGACATTTAAAAGGAGGAAAGAAAATGGCAAAAGAAAAATTTGATCGTTCAAAAGAACACGTTAATATTGGTACTATTGGTCACGTTGACCATGGTAAAACCACATTAACAGCTGCTATTACTAAATTATTTAGTAAAGAGTATGTTGCATATGAAAATATCGACAAAGCCCCAGAAGAAAGGGAAAGAGGTATTACAATTAATACAGCTCACGTTGAGTATGAAACTGAAAAACGTCATTATGCTCACGTTGACTGTCCAGGACATGCCGATTATGTTAAAAACATGATTACTGGTGCTGCACAAATGGATGGAGCAATCCTAGTTGTTTCTGCAGCTGATGGTCCTATGCCTCAAACAAGAGAACACATCTTACTATCTCGTCAAGTTGGAGTTCCTAAAATTGTTGTTTACATGAATAAATGTGACCAAGTTGATGATCCTGAATTACTAGACTTAGTAGAAATGGAAATTCGTGAATTATTAGGAGAATATGACTTTGATCCTGATTGTCCTATTATTAGAGGTTCTGCTCTTAAAGCTCTTGAAGGAGATCCTGAAGCTGAACAATCTATTCGTGATTTAATTGCTGCAGTTGATGATTATATTGATACTCCACAAAGAGATACTGATAAACCATTCTTAATGAGTATCGAAGATGTATTTACTATCTCTGGACGTGGAACTGTTGTTACAGGACGTGTTGAACGTGGTAGATTAAATCTTAACGACGAAGTTGAAATTGTTGGTTTAAAAGAAACTCAAAAAACTGTTGTTACAGGAATTGAAATGTTTAGAAAATCTTTAGACTATGCTGAAGCTGGAGATAATGCTGGTGCATTACTTCGTGGTATTGGACGTGAAGATGTTGAACGTGGACAAGTTCTTGCTAAACCAGGAAGTGTTACACCTCATCATAAGTTCAAAGCAAGTGTTTATGTATTATCTAAAGAAGAAGGCGGACGTCATACTCCATTCTTCTCAAATTACAGACCACAATTCTATTTTAGAACAACTGACGTAACAGGAGTTATTGAACTTCCTGAAGGCGTTGAAATGGTTATGCCAGGTGATAACGTTGATATGACAGTTGAACTAATTGCCCCAGTTGCTCTTGAAAACGGTACTAAATTCTCTATCCGTGAAGGTGGACGTACTGTTGGTGCTGGTGTAGTATCTGAAATAGTTGAATAATTAAAAACATTGGTTAGGCCAATGTTTTTTTGGAGGAAAAATGAAATATAGAAGTGTATTATAAATCTTTAGAAAGGAAATTTGCTTATAATGGAAAACTTTAATGTAAAAAAGCCAACGAAAGAAAATATTGACTATGCTTTTAAAAATTTAATATTTTATTTAACAGCTTCAACGCAGTTAGATATTTATAAAGAGAAGCAAAAAGAATTCAAAAAAATTTTAATAGAAGTTTATAATATTTTAGCGATTTATGTAAATAGCGATAATATTGCTTCTATTGATGAAGAAATATTACAAAACATAAGATATGATTTAATTGACTTAGATATTGAAACTAAAACTTTGAAATCTTATTTTGCTGAATGGTCTTTATTATGGTTAGAAGCAATTATTTCATTAAGAAAGTCGATAATTAAATAAAAAAAATTAAATAAATTTAAAAGAAGGGAATAATAGATGAATTTAGAAGAATTAGATAAATTGTTAACATTTTTACAAGAAGCGAAACAAAGAGCTAATTTAGAGGAAGATGAATCTCGATTTAAATATTTGTACAAAGAATTAGAAAAAATAAAAACTAAAATACCAACCAATGAAAAACTCGAAGAATTAGCTAAAATAGCTTTAGATTTGTCAATTAATTATGATGAATTTGTTGAACTTAATGTTTATTTTAATCCGGTTATAACAAATATTAAAAATGAAAAACATAAATTATTTGTTAAAAATCTTAGAGCGAATAATAGAAAAAAGAAAGGGTTGATATAAAATGGCAAAATTTGATAAAGCAGATTATGATAAAATAAAAGATATGGAATATGATACAGATAGAAACTGTTTTGTTGGAAAAGATGGTAGCGAATTAGATATAAATCCTTATAGCAATGGTACTGGATATAAAATTGATTATTACGATAAAAGTCCATATGGGAATGCAAAACATAACTCTACTCATATTAAAGCAAGCGTAAATGAGGATTGGGAAAGAACAGATAATGATAGAGACAATGCAACGCAAAATAAAAGTTCTGGCTCTGGCTGTTACTTAACATCGGCGTGTATGCAACACTTACAACAAAATTTTGATGATAAATGCTATGAATTAAGTCTTCTTAGATGGTTTAGAGATAATTTTGTTACTAAAGAAGATATTAATCATTATTATGAAGTTGCTCCAGTTATCGTTGAAAATATTTTAATGAAGATAAGAATGCAAATGCTATATATAATTATATTTATAATAATATTGTAGCTTATTGTGTAGAACAAATTAAACAAGGAAATTACAAAGCAGCATATGATAGATATAAAAGTAGTGTAATTGTTTTAGAAGAAAAATTTGTAAAGCCAAAATTAATAAATAAGATGACTAGAGTTCTTAAATTTTCAAACTAATTATTAAACATCTTTTTAAATTAAGATGTTTTTTCTTGACGTTAAGATTCATTAAAAATAGAGGGTTAACTAGTAATTTTTCTAGGAATAGTATATAATATAAAAATAAAAGAAAAGAATGATTGTATGAAATTAAAACCATGGGTAAAAGTATTACTTTTTTTTATCTTTTTAGGCTTATTGTTTACTTATATTCCTAAAGCTTATGATTATTTAAAAGATAATGTTTTACCTAAAAAAATAAGCAAAAAAGTAGATAACGTTTTAGAAAAAATAAATGTTTTAAAAAAAGATGATAAAGAATATAAAGCTTGTTTAGCTAAACCTTATACAGAAGAAGAATTAACTGAAAATTTACAAAATAAAATAAATGAATTAGATTCATATATTTATAATAATTATCGAGCAAGTGTTAAATACGAAGATTTAAATACTGGGTTTTCTTACACTTATAAACCTGATGAAGTTTATTATGCAGCGAGTACTATTAAACTATTAGATGGTCTATATATTTATACTAAAGCTCAAGCAGGAGAAATATCATTAGATGAAACTGTTACTTATGCATCTTCTTATTATTTAGGTTCTAGTAAAGGCATGAAAAATCATTCTATTGGCGAGGATATTTCTCTTAGAACTTTAGTAAAATATGCCATTATTTATAGTGATAATACAGCTCATCAAATGTTGGTTAAATATATTGGATTTTCCAATTTAAAAGCTTTTGGTAATAGTCTAGGGGCTACAAACACTTTGGTTGGTGGAGATAATTTTGGGAGTATTGATGTAAATGATGCTTTAATTTACTTAAAAAATACTTATGATTTTATAAATAAAAATCCCGACTTAGGTCAGGAATTAAAAGGATTTATGTTAGAAGCGGAAGAAAATGCTTTAACTTATGAAGGATTAAATGCTCAGGTTGCTCATAAGTATGGTGAATATGATTCTTATTTTCATGATATAGGTATTGTTTATGATGAAAACCCATATGCCGTTGCTATTTTAACTACGCATGGAAAAGGAGATTTTATGAGTGTTGTTTCTAACATATCTAAAAAGGTCAATGAATTACATCAAGAATTTAAAAAAGAAAGAGAAGCAAGTTGTGAACAATATAAAAATTAATCTTTTTTATCAAAAATATTATGAAGTTTACCTGTAGTAAGTAAATTATTATAAGCCTTTTCGTTTATGATTAAATCTAATTCTCCTAAATATTCTATTATTAGGGGATTAAAGCTTAATTTAAATTCGTTTAGGCCATAATATTTATTTTCTTTAGAAAAGTCTCCTGTAAGGCCATTTAAAGACAAATATTCATAATTTTCTTTATAATGTTCTATTATAGAATAATGTAAGAAATAATTAGCATTTAAGTGCCTATAGCGAGGATTATAACCACTACAAATGATATTTACATTTTTACCACTTTTAATAACCAAGGCACCAGCAATAACTTTTTTTAGTTCATTATTAGAAAATTTTGCTGATGCTTCTAGTATATCATTTTTATAGTTGATGAGTAGTTTATCTGATACCATTTTTTTATTAAGAATTTTATTAGATGAATTGATTTTTAGTTCTTCATTTAAATTATTATTTTTAATTGTTTCTTCTTCATATTTGCTTTTAGCTTTTTCTAAAAAAGCTTCATAATCTATTTCAACCAAAAAGAAATCAATTAGTGCATCACTATTATAAGCTTTATATAAATCATTATAGTATTTAAATTTTTTATTACTTTTATTTTTAATGAATTCATATAACTGTGGTAAATCTTTTTGCTCGGCCATTCGAAAGGTTAAACCTTTATTAATAGCTTTATTTATTTTATTACGGGTATTTTTTTGAATATTTTTAAGATTAAATTCTTTTAAATTTATAATACCATCAAATCTAGGTAATGATGATTCGAAGTAAAGATTATCTTTAAGCTTTCGATATTCTAATTCACTAAATATATTTTTATAGTTAAGTTGCTCTATAAATGTTAATTGTTTATCAAAAGCATTATATTTCTTAGTGATAATTAAAGGATCTATTTTTAAAAATACTACTCTTTTTTTCTTTAAATATTTTTTTAATTCAATACTGAATTCTTTTAATAATGTAATATCTTTATAATCCATTAAAAATCCTCGGGGAGAATAAGCATATTTTAAAGTAAAAGAGACATTTTTATATAAAATTAAAGTCGCACAAGTTAAAATATTATTTTCAAAAAAACCCAAGTATTCATAATCAAAGTTTTCTTCAGTTTTAAATATAGCATAGTTTGATGTTTGGTAAGGATTATAAAGATTATGTTTTTGGGCAAAATCATTAAATTCAAACATTGTTATTTCTTTTAACATAAAAACCCTACATTCCTTTCACTGCGTTCAAGGCACACATAGTCATGAAAACTTGAACAAAATTTATTTTATAT
>CANPXJ010000020.1 GCA_947585915.1 uncultured Bacilli bacterium
TACTATTTCACATTTATTTTCAATTGTTACTTCATATCCTTCTGTTTCTATTCCTTCTTCATCTGTTATTGGATAAGCATTATTTAATGTTATTCCTTCTTTATTTTCTTTTACTTCTATTTGTAAACAATTAAAATTATTTGTATTTTCTTTTCCTATATATTCTTTATTCCAATATCCATATGTTATTCCACTTATTATTACTATTACTACTATTATTATTGCTATTATTTTCTTTTTATTTTTTAATCCCACATTAATCACCTTTTTTACTTTTCTACTTACAATTATACCCCCCCCCTAAAACCAATTGTCAATATTTTGAGATTAAAAAACATAAAATAAACACCTGCATTTTTTATGCATAGTGTTTATAAATATTACTTTAAAGATATTTTTTATAATCCTTAAAAGCTTGATTATTATCTAATTCTGTTTTATCTAATTCCTTAAACAACTTCTTTTGATTTCGGTCTAATTTAGTCGGAATAATAATTTTAGTAATAACAAACATATCCCCTTTTCTTATTGCATTTGGAACTTTAACTCCCTTACCTCTTAATTTTAGTTTAGCATTATTTTGCGTACCTTCCTTGATATCTAAAATTACATTACCATAAAGAGTAGGAATTTCTTTTTTACATCCGAGCACTGCTTCGGTTATAGTTAAAGGAAGTTCTAAATAAATGTCTTCTTCATCACGCTCGAATAAAGGATGGTCTTTAACATGAAATTCAATATATATATCTCCATTAGGTCCGCCATTATAACCGGCTGAACCCTTACCAGAAATTCTAATTTTATTACCAGTATCTACTCCTTGGGGAACAGTTACGACAATTTCTTTATTTTTTACAACATGTCCTTTACCTCGACAAGCACTACAAGTAGTTTTAAATGTTTTGCCAGCACCTTTACAATCTGGGCAAGTATTTTCTGTTTGGAAAACACCAAACATCGTTTGTTGCTGAGAAACTACGCGGCCACGTCCTCCACAAGTAGAACAAGTAGTTTCATCAAATCCCCCTTTACCATCACATTTTTCACATTTCTCATCTAAATCTAACTTTAAACTTTTTTCGCAACCAAAGACAGCTTCTTCAAAAGTAAGATTCATTCTAATTAAAGAATCTTCTCCTTTAACCGGACGATTACGACGATTCCCTCTACCTCCAAAGGAAGAAAATCCTCCAAAAGCTCCGCCAAACAAATCACCAAAAATACTACTTAAGTCAATATCATCTGTACTGAAGCCAGAGAATCCTCCAAAACCTCCGGCATTTGGATCAAAGGCAGCATGCCCAAATTGGTCATATTGACGACGTTTTTCTGGATCAGATAAAATCGCATAAGCCTCACCGATTTCTTTAAATTTCTCTTCAGCTCCTGGTTCTTTATTTATATCAGGATGATATTGTTTAGCCAGTTTACGAAAAGCTCTTTTAATTTCCTCATCCGTAGCTGTTTTAGAAACGCCTAAAACCTCATAATAATCTCTTTTATTGCTATTCATGATTTACCTCCTCATATAATTTTGTAAATTCATTAATTAAATTATCTAATAAATCAACAGTAGCAGTAAATGGTTCATCACTTTCTAAATCTATACCTAATTTTTTTAGTTGATTCACCGGATAATCATTACTTCCAGATTTTAAGAATTCTAAATATTTTTCTTTAAAACCAGGTGTATTATTTAAAATATTAGTAGCTACATAACAAGCTCCAACAATACCTATTACATACTTATAAGTATAAAATGGTCCATAAAAATGAGGAATACGGGCCCAATTAATAGAAGATTCGGGTAGAAATTTTAAAGCTGGCGCATAATATTTTTTATTTAAATTAGACCATATTTCATTAATTTCATCTTTACTAGGCATGATATCTTCACTAATTTTAGTATTTATAACTCTTTCAAAATCTGCTTGCATAGCAGCACCATAAAAATTATCAGATATTGTTTCTATCAAATTATATAAACTAGATAATTTTTCTTGATTACTATTGGAATGTTCCATTAAATAATGGGAGAATAAAATTTCGTTTGTTAAACTTGCAACTTCACAAACAAATATCCTTGGTTCACTCATGTTATAAGCATTATTTTTACCACTTAAATAGAAATGAACAGCATGCCCCATTTCATGAGCTAAAGTAGATATATCATTTATATAACCCTTATAATTAAGAAACACTACCGGCATACAATTATAAGCATAAGTCGAATAACCGCCAAATTTCTTTCCTTTATAGGTGTAGTAATCAACCCAACGTTCCTTAAATCCTTTTTTGACAATCTCTTGATATTCTTTGCCCATTATAGCTAATGCATTAGTTACTAATTCCTCTGCTTCTTGAGCTGAATATTTTTTATCATATTCTTTAATTAAGGGTGCATTAACATCGTAATTATATAAAGTCTTTAATCCCAAAAACTTTCTTAGTAGACGATACCATTTTTGATAAGTTTTTAAATTACTAACCGTGTGATCAATTACAGAATCATATAGTTTAAAACTTACATTATCACCATACAAAGCCTCCTGTTGAAAATTATCGTAATGTTTTAGTTTTGCAATGGTGTCATAAGCTTTTAAATTAGTTGTTAAACAAGTAGCAAAAGTATTACCAAATTCTTGAAGTTTACGCATTTTTTTTACACTAGCTGTTTTTCTTACTCGACGATTTTTATGTGTGGCAAAATCAAGTCCATTACTACTGGTAATTTCTTTATTTACTCCATCTATTTTTACTGACCCATAATTTATTTCGGCATTATTTAATACTTCCGAAATAGCATCATAATTAATACAATTACTTAATGAGGCAATAATTGCTTCTTCTTTATCAGATAAAGTATGATTTTGATAACGATATAATTGTTCCAAAGTAAAACGATATTGTTCTAGTCGTTTATCTTCTTTTAGATATTTTTCTACTAAAGAATAATCAGATTTTAAAAGTTCCGGTACCACAAAAGATGTTAAAGCCGAATACTGGCTAAAAATATTCATTAGTTTTTTAACCATTTGATCATATTCTTGATTTAATAAATCACAATCTTTATTCACATTAGCATAGATATATAATTTTTCTAATATAATATTTAAATTATCATCAATACTTAATACTTCATATAGGTTTGCGGCATTATCTAAAATATGATTTTGATACTTAGTTAAATCATTAATATGTTTTTTTAGATATTCAAAATCTTTTTGCCAAGCCTGATTATCTTGATATAACTTACTTAAATCAATTTTATATCTTTCCGGTACTTCTTTTCTATTTTTAAAATCTAAATTCATTTTTAATCCCCAATTTCTTTATATATTATTATAACGAAGAAGAAAGAGATATTTCATCTCTTTTCATCTTTTTTATTTTTCTTCATATGATGCTTCTTCAACATCATCATCTTTCTTTGATTTTTTATCTTCATCCGCAGAATTATCATTAGCTTCCGCTTGATTAGCTTTCGCAGCCTCTTCATATACTTTTGATGCTAGTTTCATTGCAACTTCATTTAAAGCATCTTTTTTACTCTTGATATCATCAATATCATTTTTATCGATAGCTTCTTTTAATTCTTTGATTTTTTCTTCCGCTTCTTTTTTATCTTTTTTATCTACTTTATCACCTAAATCTTTAATAGCTTTTTCCGTAGCAAAGATAATTTGATCAGCTTCATTTCTTACTTCAGCTTCTTCTTTTTTCTTTTCATCAGCTTCTTTATTAGCTTCCGCTTCTTTCATCATTTTTTCAATTTCTTCATCAGTTAAATTAGTTGATGAAGTAATAGTGATTGATTGTTCTTTATTAGTTCCTAAATCTTTAGCAGAAACATTAACAATACCATTGGCATCAATATCAAATTTAACTTCGATTTGTGGTACACCTCTTGGAGCAGGAGGAATATCTCCTAATTGGAATCTTCCTAAAGTTTTGTTATCAGACACCATAGGACGTTCACCTTGTAAGATATGAATATCAACAGCAGGTTGATTATCAGCAGCTGTAGAGAATACTTGTGATTTACTAGTTGGAATAGTAGTATTTCTTGGAATTAAAACAGTCATAACATTTCCTAATGTTTCTATACCTAGAGAAAGTGGTGTAACATCAAGCAATACTAAATCATCAACTTCACCAGTTAATACTCCACCTTGAATAGCTGCTCCCATAGCCACAACTTCATCAGGGTTAACCTCTTTAGATGGTTCTTGACCAAGTTCTTTTTTAACAAGTTCTTGGATGTATGGAATACGAGTTGAACCACCAACTAAGATAACTTTATTAATATCGCTTGCTTTTAGTTTAGCATCTTTTAAAGCTTTACGAACAGAATCCATTGTACTATCAAATAAGTCACGACATAAATCTTCAAATTTAGCACGAGTAAGTTCAACCTCTAAATGTAAAGGTCCATCTTCACCTTGTGAAATAAATGGTAAACTAATTTGCGTTGTCGTCATACCAGATAAATCCTTTTTCGCTTTTTCTGCTGCATCTTTTAGACGTTGAACAGCCATTTTATCTTTTGATAAATCAACTCCATTGTCTTTTTTAAATGTCTCTACTAAGTAATCAATAATCTTTTGATCGAAGTCATCTCCACCTAAACGATTATTACCACTAGTTGATTTAACTTCATATACACCATCACCTAATTCAAGGATAGATACATCAAATGTACCACCACCTAAATCATAAACTAAGATAGTATGTAAATTATCTTGTTTATCAGCACCATAAGCAAGTGCTGCGGCAGTTGGTTCATTAATAATACGTTTAACATCAAGTCCGGCAATCTTACCAGCGTTTTTGGTTGCTTGACGTTCAGCATCATTAAAGTAAGCTGGAACAGTAATTACAGCTTCAGTTACTTTTTCACCTAAATAAGCCTCGGCATCTGATTTTAATTTACCTAAAATCATCGCACTTACTTCTTCAGGAGTATATTTCTTACCACTGATTTCAACCTTTTCACTTGTTCCCATTTTTCTTTTGATTGAAATAACTGTTTTATCTGGATTAGCTATTGCTCCACGTTTAGCGGCAGCTCCAACAATTGTTTCATCATCTTTTTTTAATACTACTGATGGAGTTGTTCTTTCTCCTTCAGCATTAGTTATTACGGTTGGATTTCCTCCTTCCATAACAGCAACACAACTATTAGTTGTACCTAAATCAATACCTATTATTTTTCCCATATTTATCACTCTTTCTTTCTATTTTTTATTCATTTACTTTAACCATCGCTGGTCTTATAACTTTATCTTTATAAGTATAGCCTTTTTGTAAAACAGCTAAAACTATATTTGGTTCTTCTTCAATAATACTTTCTTTTAAGACAGCTTCCATTTTATAAGGATCGAACTCTTTGCCCATACACTCAATTTCTTTAACCTCAAATTTTTCCAAGGCTTTAAGTAAATTAGCATAGATCAGTTTGAAACCAGAAAGATATTTTTCATCAGTTGTCGTATCCATTTCAATTGCTCTTTCAAAATCATCTATAATAGGAAGAATATTTTTAATGAATTCTTCACCATCATATTTTAATAATTTTTCTCTTTCTTCTCCATTTCTTCTTATAATATTAGCAAGTTCCGCTTGCGTTCTTAAAAGTTTATCACTTAAAGTGCTGTTTTCTTCTTTTAATTTTTCAACCTCTTTATTTACTTTTGGTTTTTTGGCCTTTTTAGGTTTTTCTTCCTTTACCTCAGGCTGTGAAGTCTTTTTTTCTTCTTTTGTTTCTTTTTCATTCATTTGTATCTCCTCCGATATTTCTATTTATGTAATTAAGTAAGGCTATTACTCGGTCATATTCCATTCTTTTTGGGCCAACTATCGCAATAGTTCCTTCCTCACCATTTATATTGTATTTAGTTTTGATAACGGTAACATCATCATCGAAATGACTATCTTGGCCAATATAAACATTAACACCATTTTCATCTTCTTCAATACTTTTAATCAATTCTTCATCTTCAAATTTATTAATAATGTTTTTGATTTTATCAGCATCAGAATATTCTGGTTGTTTTAACATATTAGCTTTACCACTAAAGAAAACATTTGATGAAGAACGCGCAAAATCGCTAAAGGCATCATAGAAAATATTATAAACAGCTTCATATTCTCTAACCTTTTTTTGAATAATTGGCTTTATATCAAATTCTAATCGAGCACTTACCTCATCAATTGGGGTCCCTACTAACATTTTATTAATTATTTCACTAGTCTTAACTACTTCATCAACATAAATATTTGGTGCTAAAGTGAATTGTTTATTTTCTACTATACCTTTGTCAGTACAAACAAGAGCCACTATCTTATTATTATCTAGAGGAATGATACTTACTTGTTTTAATTCATTATCTTTACTACTTTTACCTAAAACGATTGATGTTAAATTCGTAATATCTGCAATTATCTTGACACATTCATTAATGGCATCACTAACTTCCAGGGAATTATTGTGAAAGATTGTTTGGAGTTTTAAAACATCTTCCCCCGTTAATTCTTTTGGTTTCATTAAGTTTTCAACATAATACTTATAACCAGCTTCACTTGGGATTCTTCCTGAAGAAATATGATTTTTTTCTAGCATTCCTAGATGCTCCAAAGTTGCCATTTCATTACGAATGGTAGCCGATGAACATTTTAGTTTATTACATAAAGACTTTGAACCAACAGGTTTAGCATTTTTAATGTAACTTTCTACTATTTCTTTTAATAGTTTCTTCTGTCTATTATCCACTTGCATCACCTCACTTTTAGCACTCCTTCTTTTAAAATGCTAATACCATTATAATATTATGCTTAGCACTTGTCAATATATGAGTGCTAATTTTTTTAAATTTTTTGTAAAACGTTTATTTTTTAATAAGTTTAATAATATAGAATCCTTTACTTTTTTCTATAATTTCACTATTACTTATATTAGCTAGTGAATTTATAATACTTTTGGCTCCCTGGTCTTTACGAATGACACACCATAGCTCCCCATTTTCTTTTAAATGTTTTAAAGACTCAGTAAGTAAATCAAGGAGTATTTTTTTACCAACTCTAATAGGAGGATTACTTATTATGACATCAAAGTTTTCTTTAATCTCTTTAAAGCCGTCACTTAATATTACTTTTGCATCTAATTTATTATTTTTAACATTCATTTTCGTTAAATGAACAGCTCTTTTATTAATATCACTAAAAGTTATATTAATATCTAAGATTTTTTTTAAAGCCAAACCAATAAATCCATACCCACAACCTAAATCTAAAAAGTCGCCCATTTTAATATTACTTTTTTGAACAAAGGTTTCCACTAAAAGTTTTGAACCATAATCAATTTTATCCTTAGCAAACACTCCATTATCACTTGCTAAAGTTAAAGATATATCTTGATACTTATAATCTAAATAACGAATTTCACTTTTTAAATTTTCATTGTTCGTAAAATAATGATTCATGCTTTTCTCCTATTCTTTAAACTCAAAAACATATCCTTCTATTTGAACCTCGTCTCCTCTTTTAGCTCCCGCTTTTTCTAAAGCTTCTTCTACTCCCATACCACGAAGTTTACGAGCAAATCTAAGCACTGCTTCATCTTCATTAAATTTAGTCATTCTAAATAATTTTTCAATTTCTTTTCCTTTTAAAGTCCAAATTCCATCTTCTTTCGTAATAGTATAAGGAGCTTCCTGTTTGAATTTATAGACAACATAAGATTCATAATCTTCTTCATCATAAATTTTTTCGTTAGTTGTATTTTCCACTATTTCCATTAGTTTTTCGACTAATTTATTTAATCCTTCATTATTTAAAGCACTAATTTCAATTATCTCTTTTTCTGGGTATACTTTTTTAAATTCTTTTAAATTATTTTGCGCCGCTTTTAAATCCATTTTATTAGCAATAATTATTTCTTTTTTATTAGCTAAAACTTTATTATAGCTTTCAATTTCTTTACGGATTATTTGGTAATCTTCGATTGGATTTCGCCCTTCTGATGCTCCCATATCAATTACATGAGCAAGGACTTTAGTTCGCATGGCATGTCGTAAAAATTCTTTACCTAAGCCTGCTCCTTGACTAGCTCCTTCAATAAGTCCTGGTAAATCAGCCATAACAAAAGATCTATCATATATTTTAACAACTCCTAAATTAGGACTTAAAGTTGTAAAATGATAGGAAGCTATTTTGGGATTTGCTCCACTAACACAAGATAATATCGTACTTTTACCAACACTAGGAAGACCAATTAAACCAACATCAGCAAGTACTTTTAATTCACACCTAAGGATACGTTTTTCACCTGGTTCGCCAAATTCAGAAAATTTTGGAGCTGGTTCACTTTGAGTGGCAAAAGCTTTGTTTCCTCTGCCTCCTCTTCCTCCATAGGCTACAATAAACTCCGCTTTATCGTCTACTAAATCTACTAAAACTAAATTAGTATCAGCATCATATACTGTTGTTCCTTCTGGCACTTTAATAATAACATCCTCCGCATTAGCGCCATTTCGGTTGCTTCCTTTACCATTTTCCCCCTTTTTCCCTTTAATAATTTTTTGATAACGCAAATCAATTAAGGTTTTTAAGCCTTTATCAACTTTAAAAATAATGTTGCTACCTCTTCCTCCATTGCCGCCATTAGGTCCTCCTAAAGGAACACATTTTTCACGTCGAAAAGAGGTGCATCCATCTCCACCATTGCCTGCAATGACTTTTAATTCGATATTATCAACAAACATATGCATCACCTCGCGTTATCTTACCACAAATTTAGCTTTTAACCAAGATTAATTGTAATGGTACTATTTAAATCAATATTACTTCCTGTTCCAATTGAGGTACTTACGACCTTTCCGTAACCTTCAATATTATAATTTAAGTTTAACATTTTACACAAATTTATAATGTCATTTCGAGAATAACCGGTAACATCTGGCATCGTATAACTATCAGAATTAGTTAGAAGAAAAACCTTATTACCAGAAACTACTGTTGTATTTTTTAATGGATACTGATTAATAACTTTATCGCCATTACCTAAAACAACGGGAATAAGGCCAATAGAAGCAAGTTCATCTTTCGATACATCAACATTTTTACTAATATAATTTTTTAAATTTATGATTTTACTACTATCTAAAGCACTTTCTGTTTCCGTTATATTTTTATATTTAGCTACTTCTTCGACAGTAGTTTTAACTAAATTAGCTACTTCCTTAATAGGACCAACAAATTTTTTAGTGGCAATATAAATTATATATTGTGGGTCTTCTTTAGGAAATATACCCGAAAATGACCTAATATAATCATATTCTCCTGTTTGATAACCACCATTAGGTGAAGCTATTTGAGCTGTTCCGGTTTTTCCTATCATAGTAATGTTATCAGCTTTATAATACCTAGCATCCGTAAGACCACTATAAACAACATTATACATAAGTTCCTTTAATTTATCGGTCGTGGCTTTACTAGCTACTGTTGCAACCTCTTCTTTTTTATTTTTGGTAATTACTTTTCCCGTTTTAGAATCTACTATCTTATCAACTATATAAGGCTTTAACATCACTCCATCATTAGCAACACTAGTTAAACCTTGGATCATTTGAATTGGAGTTACTAAAATACCTTGGCCAAAAGCAGCATTAGCTACTTCAATATCATATTTAAAGTTAAGTTGCCCATCCGCCTCTTTAGGTAATGTTATTCCTGTTTTTTTCCCAAATCCTAATTTTGTATAAAAATCTTTTAGTTTGGCTCTTCCTAATTTAAATGCTAAATTAGTTGCGGCGGTATTAGATGAATAAGCAAAACCTAAATCATAAGTAATTCTTCCCCAACCGACACCTTTATTAAAGTCAACTACTTTTGCATCTCCGACAGTCATAGTTCCGGACATATATGTATCACTACCATTATAAACACCATTTTCCATTGCTGCCATAAAAGAATAAACCTTCATTGTACTTCCTGGTTCATAAGTATAAGATACTAAAGGACTTATATAACTTTGAATTCCTTCTAAAGTATTTAAGTTAAAAGTTGGATCAGATGCAGTTGCCACAATCGCTCCTGTTTTCGCATCAACTACTGTCATTGTAAGCCAATCAGCACTATAATTTTTCATTAAGCTATTTATTGAATTTTCTAGTAATATTTGGATATTATTATCAATTGTTAAATAAATATCTTTACCTGTTGTTGGTTCTTCGGTAATTGAAGGAGTATTAGGCATTCTATAGCCATTTATATCTTTTTGATATTCAGTATAACCATCTTTACCTTTAAGCAAATCATTATAATACTCTTCGATTCCCATTTCCCCTTTAATCTCACCGTCATCATCAGCTTTAGCATAACCTATGATATAAGGGGCAAAAGCTCCCATTTTATAATATCTTTTGGTAGAAGGAATGAAACTAATTCCTGGTAAATCTAAATCCTCTATTTGACTTTTTAAAAGTTCAGTTATTCCTCTACCTCCCGGTCCTAGTTCTACTTGATAAACATCTTTATTTAAAAGTTCTAAAATTTGCTCTTTACTCATATTTAAAAGCGGAGCAAGAGCCTCGGCTGTTTTATCTTTATCGACAACATGTTGGGGATTATTCTTATCTGTTGTTCTTTTTTCGGATAAATAAGCAATTACGGTATAAGAATTAACACTTTGAGCAAGTATTTCCCCATTGACATCATATATAGTTCCCCTTGTTGCATACAATGTTTCTTTAGCAGTATTTCGTCCATTAGCAAAAGCTGTTAAATTAATACCATCAACTTTATTAGACATAGCTACATAAACAGCTCGATAGCAAATAAAAATAAATAAAAGAACAATACAAAGAATAAAATAGGGATTTATTTTAATTGTATTGTTCCTTTTTCTTTTCATAATTTTCGCCTCTTATTATTGTTCAGTAATCACTTTAATATTATCATTATTATAAGATAATCCTTGTTCATTTGCAACTTGTTGTAATTTATCCAAAGACGCTAGTTCATTAATTTTCATATTTAAGCTTTCATTTATACCAGCTTGAGCTTCGATTTTATTTTTTACCTGTTCAAGTTTTATGCTCGTTTGAGAAAGCATTGCTTTAGTAAAAACACTAATTAAAGGTGTGGACACTAAAACTAGAGCAAATATAAAATAAATTATTTTTTCTCCTTTTAATAATTTTAATCTTTTTCCTTTAGTTTTTTTCATAGTATCACACTCTTTCTATTACTCGAAGTTTAGCTGAAGTACTTCGGGAATTTTCTTCTAACTCTTTTGAACTTGGAGTTATTGGTTTTTTATTTATTATTTTAATTAAAGGTTTATATTCTTCCGGAATTTCAGGAAGTCCTTTAACCATTTCATTAACCTCACTATATTTTTTAAAAATATTTTTAACTATTCGATCTTCTAAAGAATGGAAAGTTATAACACATAATCTTCCTCCTTTTTTAAGAAGAGATATAGCCTCAGGCAAAACACTTTCTAAAACATTGAGTTCATCATTTACTTCAATTCTAATAGCTTGAAATATTTTTCGTTCCGGATGATGTTTAAAAAAATAATTTGCTCCGACAGCTTGTTTAATAATTTCGACTAATTCTAAAGTTGTCGTAATCTCTTTTTCTTTTCGATACGCAACGATTTTACTTGCAATTTTTAAAGATGTCTTTTCTTCCCCATAGGTAAAGAATATTTTACTTAAATCTTCTTTAGAATAAGTATTTACTACATCTTTGGCCGTCAATTTTTCATCTTCGTTCATGCGCATGTCTAAAGGACCATCTTGCATAAAACTAAATCCCCGTTCTTTGTTGTCAATTTGGGGAGATGAAAAACCTAAATCAAATAATATTCCATCAACTTGGTCAACATTTTCGGCATTTAATATTTCTTTCATTTTTCGAAAATTACTATGAAATATTTTGTAATTATTGCCAATTTTGCTTAAAACATCATTTGCATAGCTTATTGCTTTCTTATCGGTATCAAAGGCGAATAAGAAGCCCCTTTTTACTTCTTTTAATATTCTTTTACTGTGTCCGGCATATCCCATTGTGGCATCGATATACACTCCATCTTCTTTTAAGTTTAAGTTTTCTAAACTTTCATTTAGCAAAACACTATAATGAAGCATTAAAAACTCACTTCCGTAAATAAATTTTCCGCTATATCCTCAAGTTTTTCCGCATTATCATTTAAGAATTTATCCCACTGTCCTTTATCCCAAACTTCAACTCTATTGTTGGCGCCGATTATCACACATTCTTTGCTCAAACCGGCATGGCCAACAAGGGGGGAGGTAATATTAATGCGACCTTGACGATCAACTTCAATTAAAGCAGCACCAGAAAAGAAGGATCTAATAAATGTACGAGCATCTTTTTTAGTAAAAGGTAAAGTATTTAATTTACTTACTATCTTTTCCCAATCTTCTTTGGAATAAATATATAAGCACTTTTCAATTCCTCGAGTGATTATAAATTTAGAACCAAGAATATCACGGAATTTAGCTGGTATAATAAGTCTACCTTTTTCATCAAGATTATGATGATACTCGCCCATGAACATATAATCCCCCACTTTCTTCCACAATGTACCACTGCTTAGTTATATAATACCCCAAAGTCCCATTCTTGTAAACAAATAAAACATATTTTTTGCAAAAAAATTTCAACTTTACATTTTTGTGTAAAGAAAAAACTCAAGTATGTTTTCTTGAGTTTAAATTCTCTATATATTTATATTTTTTTTTCTTCTTTATCACTAAGGTCTTTACTATATTTGATTTCCTCATCGTTAAGAGTTTTTTCTAAATTTTTCAAATAAGTTTTATACTCTTTTAATGACTCTAAATTATAATTTAATCTTCCTATATCAATTCTTAAACTATGTAATTCGATAATTTTTTTGTTTAAGCATTCTATTTCTTGATTATATTTTTGCACTGTGTTTTTTTCTTCAATCATTTGTTTACTTTCTTCTTCTATTTTTTCTATATTAGGAAAAGTATTAGGATCATAAAGCAAATTATTAACCTTTATTAGAAACTCAGAATCATAAATTGGTGGTCTAGAAGGATCAGTAATGACAAAATTAGCGTTTTTTATTGTAACGTATGCCCATAAATCATTAATGAAATAATCTCCATCACTAGAATATATATTATTATCATAATAAGTAGTATTTATATCCTTTTCATTAATATAAAATACCGGATCTATTTGTTCTATTTTTTGAACATTTTCCAACATAACATCAATTTTATCTTCATTACCAAAAATATACTTTCTTTCTAAACAATTAAGCATATTAATCTCTATTCTACTTAAAAATAGCCGAAACGATTTACTAAGATACCAATTTACAAATATTTTTCTATATTTGGATTTGTCATTCAAAAAATTCATGTATTTTTGTGACTTAATAATTTTTGCTAAATTTGGTAATACATAACTTACTTTTTTAACTATAGAATAAGTAGGCCAAAGTCCAGTTTTTTCATGCATATCAAAATAATCAAATACGCTATATCCACCCCAAATTTTCATTAAGCTTTTAATAGTAAAAATAAATTCTGATAAAGGATATTCTCTACTCACTAATCCAGATTTATATAATTCTAATATTGTTTTTGTATCATCACAAAAACATGGATACTCTTTTAATTCAACTTTTTCATTTTTCATACCTAATCACACTCTTTCCTTTGTTTTTTATAAATTAATTGCTGCATCTTTTCTTCGTTTTTTAAAAGATTATCTTCGCTTAAAGAAATAATTTCATTTATTTTTTGCTGTTCTTCCATACTCAAATTTTCTTTCAAAATAGTTTTCAAACTCATCAATTTTATTTGAGCTGCTTTTAAAATTTCTATATTATCTTTCTTAATTTGCACTTCTCTTTTCGTTTTTAATAAATCCGCATTTTTACTTTTAGCTTTTTTTATTAAATCATCAATATCTTCAGGAAAATCATTATCGTTAAAAGTTAAATTCTTTAAATAAATTTTTGGTTTATAATCATCTGAATCACTATTACTATCAATTAGTATCACATAATTAGCATCATTAACTTTAATTTTGATATTTTCTAAATCACTATAATCGTTATTATGTACTCCATCACTATAAACAAAATCATTTGCATATGAGCAATTAAGTTCTTCATCAGCCATAAAAGTAAATTCATTATTAATATTTTTTATTTTTTCTAAATTATTAAGCATCCAATCTATTTTATCAATATTAGATTTAATATATTTTTCTATTTTAGGCGTATCATTGTTCCAAAACTCAAAAGCACTATCGATAGAATTACTTAAAAAATATTGTAATAGTTTAGGATAATCTTTTTTTAAAAAATTTACTTTACGCTTTACTTTTTTTATCTTTTTAAAATAAAATAGTTTAAATAAGAAAGATACCCTTCTTTTTTTTAAGTATTTATTTAAAGTATAGTTATTAATAATTATTTCTTCATAGGAAGGAAATTTCTTATTAAACCATAGATTATCAATTTCACTATATAAGTTTAAAAAACCATCTATTGTTTTTCCTTCATCAACAATATCATTTTGATACAAATCAAGAATAAATTTTATTTCTTCATAGTTATGCATATTTTACTCCTAATTATTTTTCTAATATTCTTTCTAATTTTTCTGGAGATAAGGGAATTTGCTCTAGTAATTCTTTTTTATTATCTTCTAAATTTTCAGTTAAAATTTCCATTAATTTATTTTTGTGTTTTAAATATTCTAAAGCTTTTTCTTCATTTAAATTTTCTTTTAAAGTTTCAAGTTCAGATTTAGTATTAATTATTTCTCTTAATTGATATTCTAAATTAGAAACCTTATTACTAATTATATCAAAAGATTCTTTTGGAAATTTATTTTCGATTTGTTCTTTTAAGTCTTCTTTATCATTGGGAAAAGAAGAAGAGTCAAATGTAAGACTATTAAGATAGATAATAAACTCATCTTGATATTTATTTTCAATAAAATTAAAAATTTCTTTATCTGTAATGACATAGTGTGCTTTAGTTACTTCTGCTGAAAAAACAGATTTTTTCGCTATACAATTTTCCCACACATAATTAATATCGCCATCGCTTAACACTTTAGTATCATATGTTTTATTTACTAGACCCTCATCTAAATTAAAATAAAATACAGGGCTAATCTTAATAATTTTTTGAATATTCTCTATCATTATATCAATTTTTTGATAATTATTTTTTAGATAATTTTCTAAATCTCTATTTACAAAAGAATCATAATAAATGAGTCTAGACCACTCAATATCTACTATTTTATTTTTAGCATTTCTAACTGGCTTTAAAAATTTATTAATAATTATATCCATTGAGTTACTATATTCATCTTTCATATAATTAACTATTTTTTTGACTTTCTTTATCCTAAAATAATTTTTTATTTTAAAGAAAGTTGATACTTTGTCTTCAGTAAGGTAACGCAAGAAACTTTTTCGCTCGCTTGCAGGAGACTTTTTAACCCACATAAATTCACATTGATTACATTTTAAAAGAAAATCACTTAAACTTTTTTCTCCTGTTAAATTACATTTTTTATAAATTTCTAAAATTTCTTTGACAGCTTCTGTATTACAATATATCATTTTTACCTCCTAAATTACCACATTTATTTATATACATTTACTATTTATCAATTTGTTTGGTTTATTATTATATTTACTTATAATTTCTAAAGCATCAGAATACTGATAATAATTAACTAAACAACTATTGCCCATAAATTTTAAATCAAAACCACAATCTTTTAATATATTTAAACACTCTTCAGTTAAATCCACATTAAGTAAACAATACATATAAATCACCTTTCTTAAAATCATATTATATGCAAATATTTACTTTTTTGCAATAAAAAACAAACAGAAATACTAATTTTCCATTTGCTTAATTCGTTTTAAGAAATCTTTACTCTTTAAGTAAAGACCTGTATATCTTTCATAATATCTATTTAAAAATGTATCTATTTCATTAATTGTTTCTCCACTTATTTTTAAATCAGTAATACTTTTAATATCAACATAATAGTACATCCTAAGCATTTTTATAGTATTAGGCTTGACAATAAATTCATTTGTTAAGCAATTTTTACAGACATACCCACCCGTATCACCATCTATTGTTACTATATTTTTCGTACTACCACATTTATTACAAGAGTTTAAATTCAAAGCAACCCCTAAATAATCAAGCATTTTTATTTCTAAAATATTAGTAAGGATAGCTGGATTTAAACCTTCTTCCATTTTTAAAATGGTATTAATAAATATATCATAAACATCAAAATCAGTTGTTTGTTTAGCCACTTGAATTATAAGTTCAGTTATATAGGAAGTATAACTTATTAAAGTTAAATCTGACTTTAAGTTACTCAAATTATTGATAGGATCTACACTAATTAAAGTTGATAATTTATCTTCTTTAAAATAGACTAAAAAATTGCCATAAGTAAATTTAGTTGTAAGTGCTCGTAAAGGGCTTTTCATACTTTTAGCACCTTTAGCAATCATGCCAATAATACCATATTCTTTAGTAAAGACATTTAATATTTTACTACTTTCTTTATAAGGTATTTCTTTAACTATAAATCCCTCAATAACTTTTTGCATATTTTACTTCCCTATCATTTCTTACTTTCTTTTTTTATATTCTAAATAATACTCTATTTTCCCTGTTTTTTTAAATAACTCCCAGGCTTCTTCTTTATTCATAAATAAACAACCCATCCTCTCTATTTTTATATTGGGTCGTTTAATTATTTTTTATTCAAATTTCTTTAAAACCAAATTCTTTAATATATTTTTCTTTATCTTTCCATTTTGGGATAACTTTGACAAATAATTCTAAATATACTTGTTTTCCAAGTAATAATTCAATATCTTTTCGTGCTTTTATCCCTACTTCTTTTAACATATTACCATTTTTACCTATAACTATCTTTTTTAATGATTCGCGATCTACTATAATGTCTACAGCTATTCTAGATATTTTTTCATTTTCTTTAAATTCGGTAGTTAAGCAAGTTATACTATGAGGAACCTCATCATTAGTTAAATTAAGAAGCTTTTCCCGAACAAACTCACTAGCCATAAAGCTTAGAGAATTACTTGTTAAATAGTCATCTTCAAAGTATTTAGGATTATTAGGCAAATAATTTTTAATAACCTTTATTAAACGGTCCGTATTATCATTATTTAAAGCGGAAACTGGAACTATTTCGGCGAATGAATATAAATCTTTATACTCATTTATTTTTTGCATAATAATTTCATTATTTATTTTATCAATTTTATTTAAAACTAAAATAACTGGAACATCACTATGTTTTAAAGTGCTTATTACGTATTTGTCCCCTTTACCTAAATAATCACTTGCATCAACTAAAAACAAAATTAAATCAACATCTTTAGCTAATGACAAGGCTTGTTTATTTAAAATCTTTCCTAATTTATTAACTGGCTTGTGAATCCCTGGTGTATCTACAAAAACAATCTGCATATCTTTTTCATTATAAATTCCATGAATGATGTTTCGCGTTGTTTGTGGTTTATTGGAGGTTATTGCCACTTTAGCATTAATAAGTGAATTTAAAAGAGTACTTTTCCCTACATTTGGTCGACCAATAATACTTACAAATCCACTTTTCATAAACCTCACCACTTTTCTTAAAAATATTTTATCACATATAAATTGTTTTGAAAATTAAAATTATTAAAAAAAGACTTATAGTCTTAAATTAAATTTAACATAGCTAAAAATTTAGGGAAAAAGATAATTAAACCGATAATTACAGCAATCATTGAGAAAACAAATGTTGCTGCTGAACCACAATCTTTGGCTATTTTAGCTAAAGGATTTATCTCTAGGGTTACTAAATCAACTGTTGCTTCGATTGCTGTATTAAGAAGTTCTGCTCCTAAAGTTACGCCAATGGCTATTAACATGATAGCCCATTCAGTATGACTGATTTTAAAAACTAAACCTAAAATTAAGACTAAAATTGTAAAAATTAAATGAATTAACATACTTTGTTCATTTTTATAAGCATACTTTAAGCCTTCAATCGAAAATTTAAAACTTTTTAAAAATCTTTTAAATCCTTTTTTCTTTATTTCATCTCTTGATATCTGCGACATTTAAGATCAACTCCTGTAAATCAAACATTATTTTTTCATCCTCTTTATTTAGATGATCATATCCTAAAAGATGGAGCATGCCATGAACAGCTAAAAAAGATAATTCACGTTTTTCACTATGTTGATACTCTTTAGCTTGCTCTTGCATCCTCGGAATAGAAATATATATTTCCCCCAACAATCTCTCATTATTATACACTATATTGCCATTATCTTCAAATGCAAAGGAAATAACATCAGTTGGTTTGTCAATACCTCGATATTCTTTATTAATTTTTTGAATATAATCATTATCACAAAAGGTAATTTCAAATGTCACATTTTTGATTTTCAAATACTCCAAGCCTTTTAATAAAACCTCTTTTAAATATTTATAATCTTTATAAGGGTAATTTTCATTTATATCAATTTTGATCATAATAACCACCCTAGGCCTTTAGAAGTAATGGTTAAATATGCAATAACTAAAATAATTACTCCACAAATAATATTGTAAAAGGCATCTTTTTGAAATATGGCTGGTAGATGTTTTTTAATAGCATTTAAACCTATATAGATTAAAAATCCACAAATACCTCCCACAATATTCAAAATAACATCATCAATATCAAAGGCTCTACCTATTTGAAGTTGCACTAACTCAATAGTCAAAGAAGCAATAGCTGTTAAAATAAATATATGGGATAATTTATTGGCTTTGATATAATAAGAAACAAAATAACCAAAAGGTAAAAACATTACTAAATTACCAATTACATTATATTTAAATAATTCACTATGATAATCATACCTTAAAATTTCTTTAAAAGGGATGAAATTTATCCCACTACCTCCTAAATCTCGATTAGTGACAAGTTCGAATAACATAAAGCCATAAACAAGAAAAAGTAAAGCCAAAAACTCTTTATAAAATACAAATTTTTCGTGATTTATAAAAAGATAAGCTAATCTTACTGAGACTAAAATCACAATAAATATAGTCAACATAGGCCAAATACTATTTAAAGTTTTAAGTACTGTATTTTCAATCATTATATGTCCTCTATTCTAAAGCTTTTTCCTCCGGAGGTTTGCTATATTTCACACTGCTACCAATTTGTTCTTCCACCGAAACAAAAATCTCTACTTCCATTTTACTATTTTTTTCCTCTTTATTCAAAACTTTTTGGGTTATTATACGCTCCTTGTCATTTAATTTTAAATTCATTTTCTCTTTTGCTTGCTTTAATGCTTCGTTTATAGCTTCATTTTTAGTATACTTTTTCTTTTCCTTTTTAACCTCATATTCTTTTTCTAAGTAAAAACTAACATTAAATAAACTAAATAGTTTTTTCCTTTTACTTCCATAATTTTTAAAACGAGGTTTAAAAATAGTTTTAGTTTCCTTTTGATTATCATAAACAATGTTATATCTCATTTTACCTGTTTTACTCGTTTTTTCATAATTTAAAGGAATATTTACAGAAACATTATACCAAACCTCTCCATATACCTCTCCTTTAGCACAAACACTTTGTTTAACCTCTTCATCAGTTGAAATATCACCAGCTATAACAATATCTCCTTGACTAACATAATCATCAACACTTTTTAAATTCATTCCTTTTTTACTAATAATTTTCGTAATAATTCCACTTTTGCTTGCTACAATATTACAAAAACTATTATCCTCTTTTATTTTGGTTATTATTCTTTGTTCTATTCGAACTTGATAAGTCATACCAACATTTTCAATTTCAATCCATTCTAATTTATCAGGATATTTATCAAGAATTTTATTTTTGATTTTTTGTAAGTTTTTATAACTTTTTTTAAAGGTTAATCTTTTAACTCCGTACTCTGCTAATTCCTCTTCTACGAGCTCTCTAATCATTTTATCAGAGTGAATCACATTAACTTCAACAATTATGTTTTGAAAAATGAAAAAAGCCACTATTCCTAAAAATAAACAAGTTAAAAATATTTTATTTTGAAAAATTAAAGGTTTTAATTTAAATAATCCTTTATCACTTATTATTTTTATTTTATAATCTTTAAAATTTTTCTTTATTTTTTTAATATTTTCTTTATTAGTAATAAAAGTTATTCTATTTTCATCTATATATTTTATATTACTAATATTTATATGTAGACGATAAAGATGAGTTAGAAAAAGATTTAAAAAAGGACCACTAACACTTACTTCTACTTTATGAGTTTTAATTTTATCTATAATATTTATCATTTTTTTATAACTTTTTCAATATACCCTTCAATTAATATTTCTTTGTCCATCATTTTTATAATGCTTAAATCTTTTCCTATAATATCTACATTAAAATTTTCTAATTTTAAACTTATTTCTTTATCCGAAAAATGGTTTAAATCTAAATAATTAAAAACATAAATATAATTTTCAAAAATGTTTATAAAATAATCTTTATCGTAGAGAAATGATTTTATATTATCAATTATTTTCATATATAAATCACCCTAAAAAAGCATATGAAAAAAAGACACTTTTAAGTATCTTATTTAGTTAATTTTTCTTTTATTTTTTTACTTACCTCACTCATATCAGCACGAGTACCAATTAAAGGAGTAATAGTTTTCATTACTTTACCCATATCTTTAATGCTTTCTGGTTTTACCTCATCAAAGACTTTAGTAATTACTTTATCAATTTCTTCTTCACTTAATTCTTCAGGTAAATATACTTTTAAGATTTCAATTTCTTTTTCTAGTGATTCAGCCATATCTTCTTTATTATAAGAAAGATATTCTTCTACCGAAGCTTTTCTAACTTTTACTTGTTTTTTGATAACAGCTAAAATTTCTTCATCAGTAAGCTTATCTTTTTTATTTATTTGTTCTTGTTGTAAAGAAGATTTTAACATTCTTAGAACGGATAATTTAAACTTATCACCACTTTTTAAAGCTTCTTTTAATTCATTATTAATCTGTTCAAACATGTTATTCACCTTAATCTCTTCTTTTACTTTTTTTACGAGAATTTTTAGTATTTTTTTCTTTTTCTTCTCTTTTTACAATTCCTGGTTTTTTATAAAACTTCCTTTTTTTGATTTCTGAAGGGATACCACTTCTTGCCACTTTAACTTTGAAATTTTTTAAAGCTTTATCAATGTTTCCATCTTTAACACTAACTTTAGTCATACTTTCCCTCCCTTCATCACTAATACTTATTATATCACTCTGAATTGCTTAAGGCAAGAATAGAAAGCTTAAAATAAGATAAAACTAATCTTTGGGAGTATTTTTTAGAATATTTTCTAATTCTTCTTTAGATAATTTTAAAGATTTACAAATAAGTTCTTTAGAGCCACCATTTTTATAAAGGCTTATAGCGTTTTCAACTAGATTTTGTCTTGCTCCTTCTTTTTTGGCATCTTCTCTAGCATAGTTTAAATCCATCTCTCTTATCATTTTAGCATTTTCTATTGGGTCATATGCCATTGCTTCCCATAACTCTTGAATCTCACTTGCTTCTTCTGCTTCTTTTCGATACTCTTCCATTATCTTCTCACCCTTAACTTCCTTTTCTATTTCTGAACCCTTCGGTTCATTTAATACTAACATTAGTTTCTCTAATGTATTTATCTTTTCTTTATTATAATATTTTTTCCTGATATTTGGTAGATATATAAATATATATTTTATTTTATCTGTGA
>CANPXJ010000021.1 GCA_947585915.1 uncultured Bacilli bacterium
CATCAATAAGTTTATCATTTAATTAAAATATTAACAAGTTCCATCAGTAAAATTGTTCATAAGAGATAAACTTTTTTCAAAAAATAAAAAAACAAGGATTAGAAGGAGTAGTAGCGAAAAAAATAGATAGTTCTTATGTTATTGGCAAAAGAACTAATTTATGGACAAAGTTTAAAGCTGTCAAAGAAGATGATTTTTTGATCCTCGGTTATAAAGAAATAGATAAGGTTATAAAAACTATATTAGTTGGTAAGAAAATTAATAATAAAATTGTTTCTTATGGAGAAGTAAATTTTCCTAATTATGATAATCAACAAATACTTAAAAAATTTGCTAAAAATAATAAGAATACTACACCATATTTTAATCTTGATAATATTGTTTGGCTAAAATTAGGAATAAAAGCTACAATTCGTTTTAAAGAAATAACTGATAATAATAGTTTAAGACATGCTACTTTCATGAAATTTGTTGACTAAAAAATTATAATGTGGTTAAATAAATTTTGTAATTTTAGGGGAAGTAGTATGGCAAGAAAAGAAATTAATGGGAAAAAATTAGAGCCTCTAGATTGTGGAGCTGAAGCTTTTATATATTTATATGAAGGAAAAATATTAAAAGATTTTCGCTTCGGTAGATATTTTAATAAAAAGAAACTTGCAACTTTAAATAATAAAAGACAAAAATTAGAAATCTTAAAAGAAATGAATTTCTCTCATCATCCCCAAATTTATGATTTATATAGTGCTCGTTTTATGTTTAAAAAATCTTTTTATGCCTATACTATGGAGTATTTAGAAAATAATAAAATAAAAGAGTATCTAAATAAAAGTAAAGAAAATCAAAAACAAATATTAATTGAAATATGGAATAATACTTTATTAGAAAACAAGAATGATATTTATAATTATGATTTAAAAATCAATAATCTATATTTAAATCAAGATAATAAGTTATATACATTAGATATAGATAATATGCAAGTATTAAATTATAAAGCCGATTTACTTCAAAAGTTAATTCATGATTTTATTTTAAATAATAAACCGCAAAGTCAAAATATTCAAAACTTGGCTATGTTGGTACTAATCTTGGAAATTACTTTAAATTGGAGTCCACGTTCTTGTTTAAGCGTGCAAGAATTAAAAGATAAATTATTATGGATAAATGATGATAAGTTTTTAGAAAAGGCTTATAACATTTGTGATAATAAAGAGGAAGATATGAAGGAGCTAATTTATTTAGCAACGAGGTGAAGATAATGAGAAAATATCAAAAATACAAAAATATTAATTATGATAATTGTCAGTTAATTGATTATGGTTCAGAAGGACAAATATATCTATATGAAGGAAAAGCTTTAAAAGATTTTACGCTCGGAGATGGTTGGAATAAAAGTAGAATAGATACACTAAAAAATAAAAGAAAAAAATTAGAATTATTACAAAAATTACACCATCCTAATCATCCCCAAATTTATACTTTTTATCTACTTGAAAATAGAATAATGAGAGCCTATAGCATGGATTATCTTGAAGATAATGGTATTGAAGATATTGCCTTATCTGATTGTTTTGATGAAAAATTATGGCTAGTAAATAAAATGTGGCAAAATATTAAAGAAGAAAATAAAGAAGATATTTATAATTTTGATATTAACTGGTGTAATTTTTCTTTAGATAAAGATGGTAATTTATATACAATAGATATCGATAATTTAAAAGTTGGTAAATATAGCAGTGATATTGGACCAATATCTTTGGAATGTTTTCTAGCTAGTTTTCCAGATGAGGTTGAACCAAATAGTACGCAAATCCAAAATTTTTCGATGCTTGTTAATATTTTAACATTATTTGTTGAGTACGATTCTAAGAATTTAAGTCTTTATGAATTAAGAAGTTTAATTATAGGAAATATTAAATCTCAAAGATTACAAACTATTATGTTAAATATTATAGATGGTAAAGAAGAAGATATAGAAGAAGTTTTAGCTTTAACTAAAAATTTAAAACTAAACAATTGATATTTTTAAAAAATAACTATATAATATAGTAGAAAAGCCAAGAACTAGAGGAAGTAAGTAAATAGTTTTATTAAGAGAGTTAGTGGTTGGTGAAAACTAATTAAAATATTTACTAAAAAGTAGCTAGGGAGCTGGGTAGCTGAAAAAAAGTAAGTTATCTCGTTATGTAGCGTTAATACAAAGAGGCAAATTTAATTTGTAAAATAAGGTGGTACCACGTTTTAAAGACGTCCTTTAATGGTACTTTTTTAATGGGAGGAAATATGAAAAATAAAAACATTATTAGGTTTTATATGTTAGCTAATACTTTAAAAGAAAAGTTAAGAACGGGTTATATAGAAATAGGAATTGAAAAAGAAAGAACTGAATCGGTAGCTGAACATATTTATGGAACTTTAATATTAGCTATTGCTATAGATAGTGAATATTCTTTAGATTTGGATATGTTAAAAGTCTTAAAAATGTTAATCTTACATGAAACAGAAGAAATATTAATGCCTGATTTTACTGTAAGAGCCGATATTACCCCTGAAGAAAAAATTAAAATGGGTAAAACTTGTGTTCATCAAGTAGTTAAAGATCTTTATAAGAGTCAAGAATTGGAAAATTTATTAGATGAATTTAATGAAAGAAAAACAAAAGAAGCTAAATTTTGTTTCTTGCTTGATAAAATAGAATGTGATTTTCAAGCTAAAATATATGATTTACAAGGCGTCATGAGTTATGATAAAACTAAAGAAGATTTAAAATATTACGGAGATAGAGCCGAAGAAATTGAAAAAAATTCCCACACGGCTAGCGATTTTTGGATTGAATATGATAAACCTAAATATCAAGATGAAAAAATATTTAAAAGTTTAATAGAGGATATTCAATCAACAAATAAATTAGTAAAGGAGCAAAGTTATGTTAGATAAAAAATATAATCATTTAGAAGTTGAAAAAGATAAGTATGAATCATGGAAACAAAATGGTTATTTTAGAGCTGATAATAAAAATAAAGAACCATTTTGTATAGTTATTCCACCTCCTAATGTTACAGGAAAATTGCATCTTGGTCATGCTTGGAATACAGCTATTCAAGATATAATTATTCGTTTTAAACGTATGCAAGGGTATGATGCTTTGTGGCTTCCTGGTATGGACCATGCTGGTATTGCTACTCAAGCTAAAGTTGATGCTAGACTTAAAGATGCAGGGATTAAACCACGTAATATGACCCGAGAAGAGTGGTTAAAACATGCGTGGTTATGGAAAAGTGAATATGCAGATAGTATCCATGATCAGTGGGCAAAATTAGGACTATCTTTAGATTATCAAAGAGAAAGGTTTACTTTAGATGAAGGATTAAATAAAGCAGTTAGAAAGGTATTTGTTGATTTATATAACAAAGGTTTAATTTATCAAGGGGAAAAAATAATTAATTGGGATCCAGTCCAAATGACAGCTTTATCCAATGAAGAGGTTATTTATAAAGAAGATAAAGGAGCATTTTATCATCTTAAATATTATTTAGAAGATAAAAGTAAGTATTTAGATGTGGCAACGACTCGACCTGAAACTTTATTTGGTGATACAGCAGTAGCTGTTAATCCCGAGGATGAACGTTATAAAGATTTAATTGGTAAAAAAGTTATTTTACCAATTGTGAATAAACTTATTCCGATAATTGGGGATGAGCATGCTGATCCTGAATTTGGTACAGGGGTAGTTAAAATTACGCCAGCTCATGACCCTAATGATTTTGAGGTTGGTCTTCGTCATAATTTAGAACGTATTATCGTTATGAATAAAGATGCTACTATGAATGAAAATGCTGTAGGTTATGAAGGTTTATCAAGAGAAGAGTGTCGTCTAAAACTAGTAGAAGATTTAAAAAATCAAGATTTATTAATCAATATTGAAAAAATGACACATAGTGTTGGTCATTCCGAACGTAGCGATGTTCCTATTGAACCATATTTATCTAAACAATGGTTTGTTAAAATGCGTCCTTTAGCTGATAGAGTTTTAGAAAATCAAAAGAATAAAGAAACAAAAGTCAATTTTGTGCCAAGAAGATTTGAAAAAATAATGAACCATTGGATGGAAATTACTTACGATTGGTGTATTTCTCGTCAACTTTGGTGGGGACATAGAATTCCAGCTTGGTATAAAGGGGATGAGGTATATGTTGGCATGGAGGCACCTAAAGGTAAAGGTTGGCACCAAGATGAAGATGTTTTAGATACTTGGTTTTCAAGTGCCTTATGGCCTTTTAGTACTTTAGGTTGGCCTGATGATACGGTTGATTTACAAAGATTCTTTCCAAATAATGTTTTAGTAACGGGTTATGATATTATTCCTTTTTGGGTTAATAGAATGACTTTCCAATCCCTTGAATTTACTGATCAAAGACCATTTAAAGACTGTCTAATTCATGGTTTAATTCGTGATAAAGAGGGACGTAAAATGTCTAAAAGTCTTGGAAATGGCGTAGACCCAATGGATGTTATTGATAAATATGGAGCTGATGCTTTAAGGTTTTATCTAACAACTTCCGTTTCAAGTGGAACAGACTTGCGCTATGATGAAGAAAAGGTAAAATCAACATGGAATTTTATTAATAAACTATGGAATGCTTCACGTTTTGTTTTAATGAATTTAGAAGGATTTAAAAAAAGTAATTATCAGTTAGAAAATTTAAGAAAGCGTGATAAATGGATTTTAACTAAGTTAAACCAAACTATAAAAAGTGTTACAAAAGCTATGGAAAAATATGATTTTAATATTGCTGGTTCTTTACTTTATAATTTTATTTGGGAAGATTTTTGTGATTGTTATATTGAAATGGCTAAATTTTCAATTGATGAAGATAGTACCAAATCAACTTTATATTATACTTTAGTAAATATTTTAAAATTAATCCATCCTTTTATGCCTTATGTAACTGATGAAATTTATAATACTTTACCATTTAAAGATAGTAAAAATATTATGATTAGTTCCTATCCTACTTATGATGCAAAATTAATATTTAATGAAGAAAGTAAAGTAGTGGAAAATGTTATTAGTTTCATTAAAAAATTTAGAAATGTTAAGGCTGAGGCTAGTATGGATAAAACATTAAAAGTAAAAATAGAAAATGATAATGGTTATAATTTAATTTTAAAAATGTTAAAACTAGAAGATAGTATTATTAAAAATAATTTAGATATAAAATCGTATATAGTTGAAGATGGTAATTATAAAATGACTATTTTCTTTGAAAAACAAGAAACAGAAGAAGATAAAGCTTTAAAATTAAAACAAATCGAAAATTTAAAACAAAGTATTGCTCGTCGTAAAAAATTATTAGCAAATGAAAATTATGTTAATAAAGCTCCAAAAAAATTAGTTGATGAAGAAAAAGAAAAACTTAAAATAGAAGAAAAAGAACTGGATAATTTATTAAAAAATAAGTAGAAAAGATTAGTGAACGTGCTAATCTTTTTTGCTTTACATAAATAATGTCTAGTTATTTGTAAATTTTTAAAATTCTTCTTTACAAGCATAGGGGGGGGTAAGTTATAATTAATTCATGATATAAGGAGGATAAAATGGATATTGAATTTAATATAGCTACTATAGATGATGTAATTGAAATAATAAACTTAACAAATGAATGTTTTCATGAAAATACTCGTCTTAATTATGCTATACAAGTATTTGAAAAAACTAAAGAAAACGACAATGATATTTATCTGGTGGGAAGAGTTGATAACAAGGTTGTGGCTCATGCCAAAATTACGATTGTCAATACCATTTATGAAAAGATGAATACATATGCAATATTAAATCATGTTTGTGTAAAACCTGATTATCGGCGAAATAATTATGCTACAAAAATGTTAGATGAAATAACAAGAATTTGTCAAACTCGAAATGTTAAGGAATTAAAATTATGGTCAAATTATGAGCGAAAAGCTGCCCATGCTTGTTATAAAAAATACGGATTTACAATCGATAATGCTGGTTTTTTTACCAAGGTTATTAAGGAGGAAGAAGAATGAAAATTAGTAATGTTTATGTAGGTGGATGGTTTCAAAGAACAATGCTTCAATTGTCAGAAATTTATGATTTTTTAAGGTCGGGTAAAAGTCAATTGGATTTGAGTCAAAAAAAGCTTGATGAATATCTAAAAAATTTAGAAATAGGTAACATTAATTATGGTGTTTCTGGAGAAGAATATATTGAATTTACAACTGCTTTAAATATTAAAGTAAAAATATTTGAGGATGGATTAATTGTTCTTAATAATGAACATGTTAGCGAAGAAACATTGTTTGCTGATATAAATCGAGTTACTGATTATTATGAAAAGCGATTATCTCCTGCTTTTAGTTACATCTTTTCTTTAGGTGCTCCTGTTCCAAAAGAACTTGCCAATATTGAAACAGTATATCCATATTTTATCGTATGTGAAAACGTTACCAGAGATGAAATAAGTAATTTGTTATCTAAAACAGAAAGACAAAAATATTTTGAGTTTAATAATAATGCCTACGATGTTATTCGTGGCGATAAATATTATTTTATAAATAATAAAAAGCAATCCAATGAAAATATTGAAAGATATATAGAAGAGCAAATATTTATTAGAGAATTCAAAGGACAATTACATCGTTATTTAAATTTACATAGAATAATTTGGGAAAAAATTGATAAAGTAAAAGAAAATGTAAATGTTAAAGGTTCCGAAATTGTTAAATTCACCTCTAAACTAGAAGGATACGCTAAAACTATAAATTTAATAGATGGACGTATTAAGCAAATGAGTACTTATATAAGTACTAGAGAAAAAATAGCTAAAAGTGATAATGACTTAACTGAATTTTTAGCTATTTCTGGATATCGTTATGAAACCTTAAGAGATACACTTGATTATATAAAGTCTCTTTGGGATATGACTAAAAATTATGTATCCTCTGCGCAAAAATTATTTGAAGGATTAAAATCTGATGTTACCAATAAATCAGTAGATAGCTTAACTATTGTTACTTCAATGGGTGCGGGGGCATCTATTATTGGCCTACTTACAGAATCAGCGCCAGAATTTACTTTCTTTGGAATTGTTTATTTCTTTGCTTTAGCTATTTTAGGCTGGGCATCTACTAAAGTTTTATCTACCATATCTTCACATCGTAAATATGAAGTCAGTGATATAGAATATGATAAAAACATTAAATAAAAAAATAGATAATAAAAATTTACTTTTGCTTGTATTAGCTTTTTTTACAATAGCGGTTGGATTATGGGGTAATTATCGACAATTATGGCTTGCTGATAATGGCCTAAGCGCAGCTTCAATTGCAAAAGTGATTTCTATTTCTTCCGTAGTTGCAGCATTATCTTTAATATTTTTTACTCAAAAATTTACAATTAATAAGCTAAAAAAAGGAATGCTTGTTACTATAATTATTAAAATATTCATTTTTTTGTTTTTATTAATAATAGATAAGCATAATCAATTGTTTTTAATAAAATTTTTATCTTTTTTTGATATAGCTTGTGAAAACATAATTATTACTAGTGTTTATCCATATATTATGTGTTATCAAAAAAGTGACAAATTATATGGTAAGAAAAGTGTTGTAGAAAATTTAGGAAAAACTATCGGAGTTTTAATTGGCTCTATAATTTTTGGAAGAATTATTGCCGGCTATGAATTAGGTTATAAAACATGTATTTTAATTTCAATGATTTTTTGTATTTTAGCGTTTTTAACTTTATTAATAATAAAAGATAAACAAAATTCTAAAATTACTGAAAATAAGTTAAATATTTTTAAGTATTTAAAAGATAATACAATATTAATCTTTTATTTAATATTTAATATTTTAACTAACATATCATATAATTTGGTCGTAGGTCTTAAAATGCTTATGTTAACTACCTTTAATAATTTTAGTACACAAAGTGCAACTTATTTAGTTTTATTTTTAGCAATAATAGATATCGTTTTAGGATATTTAAGTATTGAGAAACTAAAAAGCAAAAATGATTATTTAAATATATCTATCAAATTTTTAATTAGAATATTTATCTATTTATTAGTACTTGTTAGTAATAGTAAATTAGTGTTATTACTTTCTATTTCTTATACTTTAATAACTAATGTAGCCTATGGAAGTATCATTAATGGCTTTATAACTAATTCTGTTAAAGAAAAACAAGTTTTGGATTTTACAGTTTTGAATTATATTTCAACATTGTTTGGAGAAGCAATTGGTATTTTTATAGCGGGATTATTATATGCAAAAGGATACAAATATATATTATTAGTAGCTGCCTTTATTGTTATAATACAATTAGGGATGGCTTATAGAATTATTTACAAGAAAAATAAACAAATTTTCTAATTCTACATAAATGAAAAAATATAATTTATTGTTGCAATTTAAAGAATATGTGCTAAAATAATATTCATATTTAAAGGGGGAAGTTTTATTTATGGATGAGGCACTGACTTATCAAGAATTTATTAATAAATATAATATGCAATTTATTCAACCTAACTTTGAGTATTTAGAATATTTAAAGACACTGGATATTTTTAACCAAACTTATAAAAATTATCAAGAATATTTAAAAAATTTTTCTTCTTTGTTAAATGTTATTGATATAAAAGATCCTTTAGAGTTTTATATTGCCTATTCAGAATTTATGTTACCGGAAAATTATTTACAAGTAAAAGTCAAACCTAATTTTTATATAAAACGTGGAAAATATGATGAAATTCCTGAAATTTTAGGATCACATGTCTTTTTAGATTCAGCTGTATGTCGTCATAAATGTCATTTTTATTTAGATGTTATGAAAGAATTAAATATTTCAGCATATGCAATAATATGTGATGATAAAACTAAAAATAATAATTTAGATCATATGATTATTGGTCTTGATTATGAAGGAATTAAAATGTTTTTAGATCCGGTATTTCAATTAATTGGTTATTATACTTCTTTTGATAAAATAAATTTAGTTAGCCAAAAAGGAAGTTATGGTAAAAAAGAAATGAGTTTTTCTAAAAATATTGATTATTGGAAATTACATAATCAAAATAACTTTCAAGAATTTTTAGGACAAGTTAATTATGATAATAGAAATTTAAATATTAGTGATATGAGGTATGAAGTTTTAAATAAAATAAAAAGAAATTTAAAAATTTTAAAATCTTTTTCAAAAGATACTAAAGAATTGCGAAAAGATATTGTATTAAACCAAGCCGTAATAGCAGGTTATCCTTGTTTAAAGAAAAAAAGATTCTAAAATGTTGACACATTTAAAAAGATAATTTAGAATAAAAATATAAAATGTTGATTAGGACATATTAATTAAAGCTCGTGCTTATAGTGAATTAGGGATAGTGGAAACCTAATGGTAATCTTTAATTAATCCTACCTAGGAATGTAGTTAATAACTATCGGTTAAAGCCGTTAACCTAATTAAGAAAAATAAAGGATGGTACCGCATTATTTGCTCCTTGCAAGTGATGTGGTTTTATTTTAAAGGAGAGAATTTATGGAAAAGAAAAACAAAGAAATAACTTCAAGAGATGTTGATTTTGCTAAATGGTATACTGATGTTGTCAAAAAAGCTGATTTGGTAGATTATTCATCTGTTAAAGGAAGTATGATTATTCGTCCTTATGGTTATGCCATTTGGGAAAACATGCAAAAAATACTCGATAAAGAATTTAAAAAAACTGGTCATGAAAATATTCAAATGCCTATGTTTATTCCTGAAAGCCTTTTAAATGTAGAAAAGGAACATGTTAAAGGTTTTGCCCCTGAAGTAGCTTGGGTAACACAGGGAGGTAGTGAATTATTAGATGAAAGATTTTGTGTTCGTCCTACTAGTGAGGTTTTGTTTTGTGAACACTATAAAAAAATAATTAAATCTTATCGTGATTTACCAAAACTTTATAATCAATGGTGTACAATTGTTAGATGGGAAAAAACAACTAGACCTTTCTTACGAACTCGTGAAATATTATGGCAAGAAGGACACACGATGCATGCTACTAAAGAAGAAGCTAAAGCCGAAACTTTACAAATGTTTAAAATCTATGAAAACTTTCAAAGAGATTATCTAGCTATGCCTGTAATTGTGGGAAAGAAAACAGATAAAGAAAAATTTGCAGGAGCAGAAGAAACTTATACAATTGAAGCAATGATGTATGATGGAGTAGCTTTGCAAAATGGGACATCTCATTATTTTGGGCAAGGTTTTGCTAAAGCTTTTGGGATTGAATTTTTAGATAAAGATAATAAATTAAAAACTCCTTATCAAACAAGTTGGGGTGTAACAACAAGAATGATAGGAGGCTTAATCATGACCCATAGTGATGATAATGGTTTAGTCTTACCTCCGAATATTGCTCCTTATAAACTATGCTTAATTCCTATTGGTAAAGGTGAAAAAGTTGAAGAAATGGTCAATCTATTAACTTCCAAATTAGATAAAGAAGAAATAACTTATCAAGTTGATAATAGTGATAAAACACCAGGATTTAAATTTGCTGAGGCAGAGGTCAAAGGTTATCCAATTAGAATAGAAATCGGCGCAAGGGATTTAGAAAATAATAAAATAACTTTAGTTAGGCGCGATACTTTAGAAAAAATAGAGGTAGAAGCTAATATAGATGTTATTATCACAAAAATTAAAGAATTATTTATAGTAATTCAAAAAGATATGTATAATAGGGCTTTAAAAAGGCGTAATTCAATGCTTTATGAAGCAAAAAATTATGAAGAATTTAAAGATATTGCTCAAAATAAAAATGGTTTTATTAAAATTAACTGGTGTGGAAATGTTGAATGTGAAGACAAAATAAAAGAAGATACAACTTTAAAATCTCGTTGTATTATTGAAAATGAAAAAGTCGATGGTCCATGTTGTGTTTGTGGTAAGGAAGCTAAAGAGAAAATTTATTTTGGTAAACAATATTAAAATTATTTTTCGAAACTATCTAAAAAAATTGTCTAAAAAAATGTTGAAATTAGGCAATTTTTTATATATAATTTAATTAAGGTGCAAGAGCACTATAAGATAAGTTCAGGGGATTAAATAAATTAATCCTGTAAAAAGGGTTTTTTTGTGAAAAAGCTCTAAAAAGAAATAGGGAGGTAATATGGAAAAGAGAGATGAACTTGAAAAAGAAGAAAGAACGATATTTATTGTTCTAGCTATTATTGTTTTAATAGCTATTGGGGTTTTATTAACTTGGTATTTTACTAAAGATAAAAAAGCTGAGGATAAAGATAGTGATACTAAAACTAAAACAATAGAAACTAAAAAGAAAGAGGAAGAAGAAACAGAAGAGGATGAAAATGTTTCTTATACTGTAACAACAAAAGAAGAAAGTAATACACCAGTTGTAGTTTTAAGTTCAAATGTTAAAGCTAATAATGAAGAAGTTAAAATTGTTGATACAGCTGAGGCTGTAGAAGAAACACCAATTGTTCCTGTTGAACCAATTGAAGAAATTACTAGTTATAATGAAAGTATACTTTGGTATTTAGTTGGAGAAAAAATAAGTTTCAAAGAATTTATGTATAATGATATTATTAGTATAACTAATGGTGTTATATCTTCAGTAAAATATGAGGGAGGACTTTCAGCTGATTTAAGTAAATATAATATAACTGATGGTAATATCATTTCCTTTTTAGAAGCAGGTACATACATAATAACTATCGAAAGTGGAAATCAAAGTTATGAAATATCTGTAACTATTAAAAGTGATGAAGATGTATTAACTTTAATCGATAAATTAATTGATTCCTTAAAAGTTGACCAATTTAATAATTATTTGGAGTATTATGATAATGATTTATATAATCAATTTATAAGTAATGCTAATGCTTTAAAAGATTCGTTAGATAGTATGAGTAATGCTGCTCAAGCTTATCAAGAATTAAAAACTTTATGTGATGAATATAAAGCATCATTTAGAGCTCAAGAATTTACTAATCATTTGATTACTGAAGAAATGCCTAAAATTAATGGTTTACTAGGAGATTATTTTGATGTGCAACAAGATGGATTAAATATTAACATTAATGTAGCTAGTGAAAAAAAGGGAGATACGATTAATCAAGTAAAAGACAATCTTGGATATATAGCCTCAGATATTTTAGCTAAATTACAGGATAACAAGACAGTTATTAAATCAATTTCAAGTGGAGAAGCTAATTTAGATATTACGAGTAGCTTTGAAATGGAAGATTTAAAAACTTTTGCTAAAAATATATTAAAAGGTGAAGAAAATATTACGGGTGAAACAACTCTTGATAAATTAATAAATAAAGAAATTGATATTACAGTAACAATGATTGATAAGCAAACTGTTACATATCATATGAGTTTTACAGGAACTGCTAGTGCAAATGCTTCTGTTGGTGGAGCTAATATAACTAGTATTTCTAATGATGATATTGTTTTAGTTGATACTGCTACAGCGCAAGCAGTAGTAGAAACAGATGTTAAAAATGAAGAAACTGATGAAAAAGTAATTAGTAATGATATAATTTCTGAAGAAGAACCTGGTGAAGAGGTAACTGAACCATCTACTTTTGTCAAAGAAGAGGAAGATGGAACTGGTTTAGTCAAAGAAGACCAAATTCAAGAATCTCAAGCTTTAGATCCAAATTTAGAAGTTAAAGAAACTACTTTAAACTAGTTTCTTTTTTTTCTTATTTAATTTATAATATTAAAAGAAGGGTGGTCATACAATGAGAATAATTTCTTTGCTTCCAGCTGATACATATACAGTTGTAAATAAATCAGTTATAACTGAATTTGATCGTAAAAATTTAGTAACATTGTATGAACCTATCATTGGGTCTTTAGCTATCAGTTTATATTTAACTTTGCTGCGTGATTTAGATAAATTAGAAATAATGAGTATTTCCTATACTCATCATCATTTAATGTCTATTTTAAAAATGAATTTAGATGCTATTTTAACAGCGAGAGAAGCTTTAGAAGGGGTAGGTTTAGTTAAAACATTTTATAAAGAAGGGGAGATTAATGATTATGTTTATGAACTATATTCTCCTTTAGAACCTACGGAGTTTTTTTCTCATCCCGTTTTAAATGTAATTTTATATAATAATTTAGGAAAAAAAGAGTATGAAATAATTAAAGAAGAATATAAAATGCCTACAATTAATTTAACAGGATATCAAGATATTTCTAAAATGTTAAATATGACTTTTCAATCAGTTAGTTCGACTTTAGAAAATTACGAAATAAAAAATCATCAATCAGGAGATTTAAAAATTGAAGAAAAAATAGATTTTGATTTAATAATATCTTCAATTCCAAAGGGAATATTAAGTGATAAAGCTTTAAATAAAAAGACAAAAGAATTAATTAATCAACTTTCTTTCTTATATGATTTTGATACTTTAAAAATGGTAGAAATTATTAGAACCTCTATAAATGAAAAAGGCTATATTGATAAAGAAAACCTACGCAAGACAGCAAGAAAGTTTTATCAATTTAATACTGGCGGTAGCTTGCCAACTTTAATCTATCGAACTCAACCAGAATATTTAAGATATCCAGAAGGAGACACTACTAAAAGGGGAAGAATAATTCATGTTTTTGAAACAACTAGTCCTTATGATTTTTTAAAAAGTAAATATAAAGGAGTTAGACCTACAACAAGAGATTTAAAAATATTAGAATATTTAGTAGTTGATTTAGAATTAAAACCAGCTGTTGTTAATGTTTTAATTGATTATGTTTTAAAAAGAAATAATAACAAACTCCATCAAGGATTTATTGAAACTATTGCAGGACAATGGAAGAGGTTAAGTATTGAAACAGCTAATGATGCCATGAAATTAGCAGAAAAAGAACATAAAAAATATACAAAAAAAGCTAGTAAAACATCAAATAAAATTACGGAAAAAGAACCAGTATGGTTTAATGAAAATATTGAAAAAGAACAAGTAAGTAAAGAAGAACAAGAAGAATTAGAGCAAATGTTAAAAGAATTTAAGTAGGTGGTAAAATGTTAGAAGTAAAAAGTATCGCTAAAAATATTAATAATGATTTAAAAAAAGAATATACTTTAGCTTTAAAAAATCCTAAAGTAAAGGCTATGGTTATTAATTTAAAACTAGATGAAAAAACAGCGATGAAATACACAACTAAACTTGAAGATAGTGCTAAAGAACTTACTAATTGTGAAAATTGTTCATCTTTATTAGAGTGTAAAAATAAAATAGAAGGGTGTGTTTACTACCCTAAATGTCTTAATAATCGTTTAATTTTTTCCTATGTTGCTTGTAAATATAAAAAGAAAGAATTACAAAAAGAAGCAAATATAAAAGAAAATAATTTAACTAAAGCTCGAATGAAAGATATTGATATAACGGATAAAAAAAGAGTTAAAGTAATAAAATGGATAAAGAAATTCTATGATAATTATGATAAAGGAAAATATCAAAAGGGTTTATATTTACATGGTAATTTTGGTTGTGGAAAAAGTTATTTAATTTCCGCTCTTTTAAATGAACTAGAAAATAAAAGAGTAAGAACCCAAATTGTTTATTTTCCGCAAATGCTTCGCGATTTAAAAGATGATTGGGATGATTTTGCCTCTAAAATGGATTATTATCAAAATGTTGATATTTTACTAATTGATGATATTGGAGCAGAGAAAGTTACAAGTTGGGGTAGAGATGAAATCCTTGGAACTATTTTGCAATATCGAATGGACAATAATTTGACTACCTTTTTTACCTCTAATTTAAATATTGAAGAGTTAGAAAGACATTTATCTTTATCTAATCAAAGTGTTGATGGCGTAAAGGCGCGTCGAATTGTAGAGAGGATTAAACAACTTACTGAAGATATGGAACTTATTAGTGAAAATAAAAGAAAGTAAAATTAATTGCTTAATAAATTTAAATATGCTATTCTTAATTTAGAAAGAAGGTTTTATAATGGAAAAAAAGGGGAAGAAAAAAGCTATCATTATTGTAGCTATATTACTAGTTATAGTTATTGGCATAACTTTATTTGTGATATTTGGTAAAGATTTATTTGCAAAAAAGGAACAGAAAACTAATAAAACGAAAGTAGAACAAAAATTATCGCCTTATAGTCTTAAAAGTAATAATTTAGAATTATTTGATTTACGATTTTTACAACTAGAAAATGAACAAGTTAATAAGATTTATAGTCCTTTATCAATTAAAACAGCATTAGGAATGTTAAATGAAGGAACGGATGGTCAAACTAAAGAACAAATAAAAAGTATTATTGGTGACTATAAAATGAAAAAATATGTTAATAGTCAAAATATGAGCTTTGCTAATGCTTTATTCGTTCGAGATTCTTATAAGAAAAATATTAATGAAAATTATGTAAAAGCTTTAAATAATAAATATAATGCAGAAGTAGTTTATGATTCATTTGCTACTGCTAATAATTTAAATAGTTGGGTTAAAGATAAAACATTTAATTTAATTGATAGTGTTTTTGATGATGTAAGTGATTTAGATTTTGTTTTAACTAATGCTTTAGCCATTGATATGGAATGGGTTAAAAAAATTCAAAGTGAACATGATTTTTACATTGTTGATCCTTATCATGAAGATTATAACTATTCTATTGACCCGTTAGATGGTGTAGGGTATCATACTTTAAAATTTAATAACAATTATAATGCTAAATCAGCTCAAATAGGAGCCGTAGCTAATCGTTATGATATTGTTGGTACTTTAGGGGAAAGTAAAATCCGCGAAGAAGTAGGTAAAGCTTATAGTGAATACTTAGCTAAAAATGAGTGTGGGACAGCTGCAACTGAACCGGATGTCGATACTTATTTAAATACTTACATTAAAGAGATTAATAGTAATTATAAACAAGTAAGTAGTTCAACTGATTTTTACTTTTATGATGATGAAAATATAAAAGCTTTTGCTAAAGATTTAAAAGAATATAATGGTACTACTTTAGAATATATAGGTATAATGCCTAAGAGTGAAAATTTAAGTGATTATATAAATAATACTGATGATACCAAAATTAATAAAATAATTAAAGATTTAAAGCCAATTGAATTAAATAGTTTTAAAGATGGAGTTATAACCGAAATCGATGGATTTATTCCAATGTTTAAATTTGATTATGAATTAAAGTTAATGGATGACTTAAAATCTTTAGGTATAACTGATGTGTTCGATAAGTCTAAAGCTGATTTATCAAAATTAACAAATACAGGCGCTTACATTGAAAAAGCTGCTCATAAAGCTAATATCGAGTTTTCCAATGATGGTATTAAAGCAGGAGCTGTTACTGCTTTAGGTGGCTATGGTGCGGCTGGGTGTGAATTTGAATATAATTATGAAGTTCCAGTAGAAAAAATAAATATTACTTTTGATAAACCTTATTTATTCTTTGTAAGAGATAAAGAATCAGGAGAAGTTTGGTTTACAGGAACCGTTTACGAACCAATTGAATGGTCTGATTCAATAAATTATAATTATTAATTATTGTTGGCAAATAAGGCAAAAAGTTATATAATAGACATGTAAATTGTTGATGAAAGACATGATTTTTAATAATTTTTAAATAAGAGACTTAGTGGTTGGTGGAAACTAAGAAAAATATTAAAAATTACTACTTTCTAGAGGGTTTAATCCACCCCGGTTAAAACCGTTATCTAAATTAAGAAAAATAAAGGATGGTACCGTCTTAAAAAGACTCCTTGGTATTATCCTTTTTTATTTAGGAGGAAAAAATTATGAAAATTACTCATTTTGGCCAATCAGCCTTAAAATTTGAAGAGGAAAAAACAATTTATTTTGATCCTTTTGATATTAGTAAAGATTATCATGATGCAGATTATATATTTATTACCCATTCGCATTATGATCACTTTGATTTAGACTCAATAAAAAATATCATGAAAGATTCGACTAAATTTATTGTTCCGAAAATCATGGGAAATGAAATAAAGAAGATAAGTTCTAATATTTTATTAGTTGAACCTAATAAAGATTATAAACTTGATGAGTTAGAATTTAAAACAATACCAGCGTATAATGTGAATAAAGCTTATCATCCTAAAGAAAAAGGATTTGTTGGCTACAATATGAAAATAAATAATATTTGGTATTATGTAATGGGAGATACCGATGTAACCGATGAGGCTAAAGATGTAAAATGTGATTATTGTTTTGTTCCAATTGGAGGAACTTATACCATGGATTATAAAGAAGCTAGTGAGTATATTAATCATTTAAAACCTAAAAAAGTCATGCCAATTCATTATGGAACTATTGTTGGTGATATTAGTTTAGGAAATGAATTTAAAAAATTAGTTAATAAAGATATAGAAGTTATGTTATAGGGAGGAAAAGGAAAATGATAAATATTAAAGAAGATGAAAAATTAAATGTTTTAAATCATAGTTGTGCACATGTCCTAGCTCAGGCTATAAAACATTTGTATCCTGAAGCTAAATTTTGGGTTGGACCTGTTGTTGATAGTGGTTTTTACTATGATATTGATTTAGGAGATATCGTTATTAAAGAAGAAGATTTTCCTAAAATCGAAAAAGAAATGAAAAAAATTATTAAAGATGGTAAAAGAATAGTTCGTCATGAACTTTCTAAAGAAGAAGCTTTAGAAATGTTTAAAGATGACCCTTATAAAATAGATTTAATTACGAGAATGGATGAAGATAATACCGTTATTTCTTGTTACACGCAAGGAGATTTTACTGACCTTTGTCGTGGTCCACATATGGATACAGTTAAAGCCTGTAAAAATTTTAAATTACTTAAAGTATCAGGTGCTTATTGGAAAGGGGATAAAAACAATAAAGTTTTACAAAGAATTTATGGTGTTTGTTTTCCCACTTTCGAAGAACTTAATGAACATTTAGAAGAATTAGAAGAAGCTAAAAATCGTGACCATCGTAAAATTGGTAAAGAGTTAGATATTTTCTTTATGAACGATTTAGTTGGTAAAGGTTTGCCGATGTATTTACCAAATGGTTATATTATTTGGGAAGAATTAGAAAATTATATAAAGGATAAAGAAAAAAAATTAGGCTATCAACATGTTTTAACACCCCCATTAGGTAATGTTGAATTATATAAAACATCTGGTCACTGGGAACATTATAAAGAAAATATGTTTCCCAAAATGGAAGTTGAAGGAGAAGAATTTGTTTTACGTCCAATGAATTGTCCTCATCATATGATGATTTATGCTAATGCCATTCACTCTTATCGTGATTTACCAATTAGAATTGGGGAGATTGCTCGTGATTGTCGATATGAAGCTAGTGGAGCTTTAAAAGGAATTGAAAGAACAAGAGCTTTTTGTCAAAACGATGCTCACCTTTTTGTAACACCAGAACAAATTGAAAGCGAATTTACAAGTGTAGTTAATTTAATTTTAGAAGCTTATAAAGATTTAAATATTACCAATTATACATTTGAACTTTCTTTAAGAGATAAAGAAGATAAAGTTAAATATCATCATGATGATGCAATGTGGGATATGGCTGAAGATACATTAAGAAAAGTATTAGATAAGATTGGAATTTCTTATACAGAAAAAATAGGGGAAGCGGCCTTTTATGGACCAAAGCTTGATGTTCAAGTTAAACCAGCCGTAGGTAATGAAATAACAATTTCCACTTGTCAACTAGATTTTTGCTTGCCAGCTAAATTTAATTTAACTTATGTAGATAAAGATGGTTCTAAAAAAACTCCTGTTGTTTTACATCGAGCTGTATTTGGTTCAATTGATCGTTTTATTGCTTATTATTTAGAAGAAACTAAAGGAGCTCTTCCATTATGGCTTTCTCCAGTTCAAGTTAATATTATTCCAGTTAATAATACTTATCATTTAGAATATGCAACGAAAATATTTACTGACTTAAAAGAGAAAGGTATTAGAGTAAAACTAGATGATAGAGACGAAAAATTAGGTTATAAAATGCGTGAAAGTCAAACGCAAAAAATTCCATATACTTTAATTTTAGGTCAAAAAGAAGTTGATGAAAAAATAATAAGTTATCGTAAATATAGTACGAAAGAAACAATAAGTATAGAAAAAAAAGAATTTAGTGATTTATTACAAAAAGAAATAAGTAATTATAAATAAATATAACCTAAAATTTAAAAAAATTTACTAAAGTTTGTTTACAAAACAGACTTTTTTAATTATAATAAAATACAAATTCAAGAGGAGGAAAAATTCATGAATAAAGAACTACCAGTAATTCTCCTTAAAGGTTTAGTATTACTACCTTTTCAAGAAGTAAAATTGGATTTAAATAATAAACTTAGTAAGGAAATTATATCTTTAGCTAGCAAAAGCTTTAAAAATGAACTTTTAGTTGTTTGTCCTAAAGACCAAATAGAAGAAAGTCCGGATGTTAGTGATTTACCTACAGTGGGTGTTGTTGGTCATATTAAAAGCAAAATGCAACTAGTCGATGAAGATGAAAGCGTACTGCGTATTACAATTACTGGTAAAACAAGAGTTTATATTGATAAATATCTTAATCCTTTTGAAAACGAAAATCTACTTGCGGCCGAAGTCCATACTATTGATTTACCAAAACTAAATGATATTGAAATAAAAGCTGCGAAAATTCAACTTGTTGATGTCTTAGAAGACTATCTAAATGCATCGCCTTATGAATCTAATAGTATATTAAGTACTGTGAAAAAAACTAAAGATTTAAATAAATTAACTGATATAATTACATCTTTTGTTTCTTTATCTATTGAAAAAAAACTTAATTATATGCAAGAAATTAATGCTATTAAAAGGGCTAAAAATTTATCTCATGATTTAAAAATTCAATTAGAAGTATTAAAAATCGATGAAAATATTGATGAAAAAGTACGTTTAGAATTAGAAGAAAATCAAAAAGAAATAATTTTAAAAGAAAAAATCAAACAAATAAAAAAAGAACTTGGTGAAACATCGGTTAAAGAAGCAGAAATTGAACATTTTTATAATATTGTTAAAAATCTAGATGTATCGATTAAAACTAAAGAAAAATTTATCTCGGAAATAAAAAAATATGAATATACATCTGATATGTCTCCTGATGCTTCCGTAATTCGTAATTATTTAGATTGGACCTTAAATTTACCATGGAAGAAATATACGAAAGATGAAACTAATTTAAAGAAAATTAAAAAGAAATTAGATTCTACTCATTATGGATTAGAAGAAATTAAAAATCGTATTTTAGAATATATTGCTGTTAAAACTCGTAATCCGGAAATGAAAAGTCCTATCATATGTTTAGTAGGTCCTCCTGGAGTTGGTAAGACTACACTTTCAATTGGTATTGCTAAATCTTTAAATAAAGAATTTTATAAAATAAGTGTTGGAGGTTTGAATGATAGTGGCGAACTAATTGGTCATCGTCGTACTTATTTAGGAGCCTCTCCAGGAAAAATAATTCAAGGCATAAAAAAATGTAATTCAGCTAACCCTTTGATATTAATTGATGAAGTTGATAAAATGGTTAAAGATTTTAAAGGTGATCCAGCAAGTTGTTTACTTGATATATTAGATCCTGAACAAAATAAAATGTTTATTGACAATTATATCGAAGAACCTTTTGATTTATCTAAAGTGCTATTTATTTTAACAGCTAATAGTTTATATGATATTCCTAGTGCTTTATATGATCGTTTAGAAATTATAACTTTATCTTCCTATACGCAATTTGAAAAATTAGATATTGCTAAAAAGTATTTATTACCTTTGATTTATAAAGAACATATTGTAACTAGCAATAATATTAAATTTAGTGATAAAATTTTATTAACTATAATAAATAAATATACAAAAGAATCAGGAGTTCGTGATTTAGATCGAAATTTAAATAAAATTGTGCGTAAGGTAATAATTGAAGCTATTAACGATGGTAAAGATATTAAAAAGATAATTAAAAATGAAGATTTAAAAAGATATTTAGGACCGGAAAAATATGATGAAAAAGGGGTAACAAGTGCCAAAGTTGGTTTGGTAAATGCTCTTGCTTATACTCCTCATGGTGGTTTAGTTTCACCAATTGAAGCAGTTATGTATGATGGGAATGGAAAATTATCGACAACTGGTTCGATAGGTAGCGTCATGAAAGAAAGCGCTGATGTTGCTATTAGTTATTTAAAAGCTAATGTTAAGAATTTTAAAATAGATGAAGAAGTATTTAAAACTAAAAATATCCATTTACATGCTTTTTCAGGAGATGTTAAAAAAAATGGTCCTTCGGCTGGAGTTTCCATAGTAACTTGTATTTTAAGTTTACTTTTAAATCAAAAAATTTCTAAAAGTGTGGCTATGACCGGAGAGATGACTTTACTTGGGGAAATATTAAAAGTTGGAGGAGTTAAAGAAAAAATAATTGGAGCTTATAACGAGGGAATTAACAAAATATTTATTCCAATTGATAATAAAATCGATTTAGAAGATTTACCAAAGCAAATAAAAGAAAATGTAGAAATTATTTTAGTCAAAGATTATAAAGAAATATTTGCTAATCTTTTTAAAAAGTAAAATAAACACTATGCTAAATAAATGCAGGTGTTTATTTTTTACAAAAAGGGTGAATTCTAAAAGTAAAGGAAACTAGCAAAATTAGTAAATATAGTCTAAAAGAAAAAGAAACTAAAAAATTGGTA
>CANPXJ010000022.1 GCA_947585915.1 uncultured Bacilli bacterium
CACATAAACAAGATGATCATGTTTCAAAACTGTGATTCCTATTCAAGCTCCGTTGCTTGCGACGGGGTAGTTGACAAGTGCTAAAAACCGAGGTATATTTTTATTAGCATTTAGTTTTGTTAAGTGCTAAAGGAGAGAAATAATATGAAAAAAGAATTTAAAGCAGAATCTAAAAGATTAATGGAGTTAATGATTAATTCAATTTATACTAACAAAGAAATATTTTTAAGAGAAATAATTTCTAATGCTTCTGATGCAATTGATAAATTACATTATAAATCGTTAACTGATCGAAAGATAAAAGTAAAAAAAGATGATTTTAATATTTTTGTAAGTATTGATAAGGATAAAAGAACTTTAACTATATCTGATAATGGAATAGGAATGAATAAAGAAGAACTAGAGAAGAATCTAGGAACAATTGCGAAGAGTGGTTCTTTTGATTTTAAAACTGAAAATAAAAAGAAAGAAAATATCGATATTATTGGTCAATTTGGCGTGGGATTTTATTCAGCCTTTATGGTTTCATCTAAAGTCGAAGTTGTTTCAAAGGGTTTCAAAGAAGAGGAAGCTTATAGTTGGACATCAACAGGAATTGATGGGTATACTATAAAAAAATGTGAAAAAGAAAATTATGGAACAGATGTTATTCTTACTATCAAAGATGATGATAAAGAATATGATAAATATTTAGACGAATATAACATTCAAAATTTAATAAAGAAATATTCTGATTATATTACTTATCCTATTAAAATGGAAATTACAAAATCTCGTCCTAAAAAAGATAAAGAAGATGAATTTGAAGAATATAAGGAAATAGAGGTTATAAATAGTTTAGTGCCTTTATGGAAAAGAAACAAAAAGGATATTAAACAAGAAGAATATGATACTTTTTATTCTGATAAATTCTTTGATTATGAAAAACCTCTAACTCAAATTCATACCGCAGCTGAAGGAACAATTGAATATAATTCATTAATTTATATTCCTTCTCATGCCGCTTACGATTATTATTCTAAAGATTATGAAAAAGGTTTACAACTTTATTCAAATGGTGTACTAATTATGGAAAAATGTGCAGATTTAGTACCTGATTATTTTAGCTTTGTTAAAGGTGTAGTTGATTCTCCCGATTTATCTTTAAATATTTCTAGAGAAATGCTCCAACAAAATAGGGTATTAAAAACAATTGCTACTAATATTGAAAAAAGAATAAAATCTGAATTATTAAATATGCAAGAAAAAAAGGAAGAAGACTATTTAAAATTTTGGGAAGCCTTTGGCATGCAAATCAAAGTTGGAGTTTATAATGATTTTGGGGTAAATAAAGAAAAATTACAAGATTTACTAATGTTTTATTCTTCTAAAGAAAAGAAATTGATTACGCTAAAAGATTATATTGCTCGTAATAAAGATTATAAAGATATCTATTATGCTTGTGGAAATACAACAGAGCAAATAGCAATGCTTCCGCAAGTTGAAGCAATAACTTCAAAAGATAAAGAAGTATTATTCTGTACTGATTATGTTGATGAATTTGTTTTAAAAACTTTAATGAAATATGAAGAAAAAGAATTTAAAAATGTTTGTTCTGATAAATTAGATTTAGATACGGAAGCAGAAAAAGAAGCATTAAATAAACTAAACGAAAAATCAAAAGACATGCTTAATTTAATTAAAGATACAATTGCTGTTAAAGATGTTAAATTTACCAATAAATTAAAAAATCATCCTGTTTGTCTAACATCAGCTGGTGAAATTTCAGTAGAAATGGAAAAAGTTATGAATAGTATGCCAACTCAAGAAAATATTAATGCTGAGAAAATTTTAGAAATCAACGAATCACATCCTATTGCTAAAAAGCTAGAGAAGCTTTATAAAAATGATAAAGAAGCTTTAAAAGAATATAGTAAAGTTTTATACGCTCAAGCTAGATTAATTGAAGGATTACCAATTGATAATCCTACAGAAATTACTAACTTAATATGTGATATGATCGCTAAATAGGAGAAAGTATGTTTAAAAATTTTATAGAAGAAAAAGATAATATAATTTACTTAACTGATAATAAACAAATTTCTTTTAAAGAACTTTTAAAAGAAAAAAATTATAATATTATTCATTTAGATTTTAATTCATTTATAAAAAAGGATGGTTGGAATATTTTAGATTATCCATATCAATTATATAAAAATAAAGAAATAGAAAGTTGTTTAGAGTATTTGAAAGAGTTAAGTACGCATCTTCTTTTTGCTGATACTCAAAATGAATTTTGGAAAAAGTCAGCTAATCAGCTATTTATAGATATTTGTCTTTGTTTATTTGAAGATGAAAAGAAAGATATTAATCTATTAAGTGTTTATAATGTTTTAGATTATCCTTATTTAGATGATTACTTAAAAACTACTAATTCTGCTTATATAAAAGAAACAGATGAGGTAAGAGCGGCTTTAGTTAATCTATTGAAACAACAATTAAAGATTTTTATTAGTCAAAAAGAAGATTATCTTTTAACTAAAACAACTTTTGATTTAGAAAAAAAGCCAGTTATTATCATAATTGAATTTAATAAAGAATTTAATTTAAGTAAAAAACTAGTTAAATCATTTCTAACCGAACTCAAGTATCGTTTGAAAGATATTTCTAAATATAAAATTTTATTAAATAACGAAATGATAAAGTTAAGTGATATTTTTGATAAAAACAATTCTTAAAATAGGGAATTGTTTTTTATAATGGTTTATTTAAATTTGGCAATTAGTTATTTATGTTTTATAATTGAAGTAGAGAGTGATTTATATGTCAGAATTTAAACACAAAAAAAGTTTGGGACAAAATTTTTTAAAAGACGATAAGATTTTAAATGATATTGCCCACGCTATAAAATTAGAAGAAAACGATTTAATAATTGAAATTGGTCCTGGGCAAGGGGCGCTTACTAAAAAGCTCCAAGCGCAAAACGTAAATTTAATATGTTATGAAATTGATAAGAGAACTAAACCTTACCTAGATAAATTACAAACCTCAAAAACTAGAATCATATATCAAGACATTTTAAAAAGTGATATCAGCGAAGATATCAAAGACTATAATTATCATAATTTATATGTCATTGCTAATATTCCTTACTATATTACAACTCCTATTTTAAAGAAAATAATCGATAGCAAGATAAATGTAGAAAAAATGATTTTGATGGTACAGAAGGAAGTAGCAGATCGTTTTTGTGCACATCCTTGCTCTAAAGATTATGGCACATTAACAATTTATTTAAATTATTATTTTGAAATAGAAAAACTTTTTGTAGTCCCAGCTTCAGCTTTTGAACCTATGCCTAAAGTAGATAGTACTGTAATCCAATTTACAAAAAGAAAAACTAAATTTAAAATTAAAAATGAAGAAATATTTTTTAAATTAATTAAAGATGGTTTTCATTTAAAAAGAAAAAATCTTAAAAATAATTTAGGTAATTATGATTTAAAAACTATTGAGTTTATATTGAAACAACATAATTTATCTTTACAAAATAGAGCGGAGGAAATACCAATAGATGTATTTGTAGAAATCGCTAATCAATTATAAGTATAAGAAAATAAATGAGTGGCTTAATTAATAAATTAGAAGAGCTATAAATTAAAACAGGCAAGGTGGTAATAGTGAAAAAATTAGAAACAAATTTATGTAAAATAAATTATTCAGAAAGTTTAGAAGACCTAGCAAAAGCAACTGTTTCTTTACTTAATCAAAAAATAAAAGAATTTAATTTGTTTTTTGATATTTCTAATAATGAACAAATAATTGTTAATTATTTTGATAATCTAGAAGAGTTTAGAGAGTTTATATATTCTATAAGAGGTGAAAGGGATTCTTTACCTGAATATGCTAGAGGAACTTATGACAAAGGAATGATTAATGCTTTTGTAAATCCTAAAATTCAATTAAAAAGATTATATACTGCTAGTCATGAGTTATTTCATATTTTATATATGAAATGTATATTGAATAATGATTCTTCAAAAAGAATAGTTTGGTATGATGAAGGCATGGCACAATTTATGTCAGGAGAAAAAGATTATTTAACTGATGATACTTTTAAAGACTTTTATTTTAATGTCAGAGAAAAAACAGAAACAATACCACAAATGAATAGTCTAAAACATGGAAAAGAATTTGTTAATGAAGATTATAATTGTTATGACTTAAGTTATTTATCTATAAAATATTTATCAGAAATATTAAATGATATACAATTTAAAAATTTAATGTTAGATTTTTCAAAAATTATTCAACTTGGGGATAATATAATTCAAAAAATGTTTAGTTATTTTGATGAAAAGTTAGAAAGCAAAATTATAAAAAAATGAATTAAATCATCCTATAAAATTTATATATAAAAAGAAAAAATCTTAAAAATAATTTAGGTGATTATAATTTAGAAACTATTGAATCTATATTGAAACAACATAATTTATCTTTACAAAATAGAGCAGAGGAAATATCAATTGAGGTATTTGTAAAATTGCTAATCGGTGAGTGGTTTAATAATAGGATATAAACATTATTTTTCTATATCAGAATGTTACTTTCATCCTTTTTTAGATTGGAGAGCTTATTCTAAAGAACAATTTATTGAAGAAGCAACATCTAGATTGCTTTTACCATATATTTTTAAACCTGACATTTCTATTCAAACTAAAAGAGGATTATATTCACAACGAGGATACAATCTTTAAATTATTCATTATGGTATTCTCGAAATAAAGAAAAAAAATAAACATTCTTAAATATAAATTTAAGAGATACATACTAGTATTATAATATTTTTGTAATTACAATCTTAATAATGGCGTAGATGGGTGGTATTGTTGAAGTAGGTAATAATATTTTATTTGGATATGGCAAAAATCGCGCAATATTGACCAAGGCGGAAAATATTGATAATATAAAATCATAAGATATGAACCGGGAGAATTATAAAAAGTATGGGTATTAGAGAAGGAGCAAAAAAAATGAAAACAAAGAACAATAATAGGATTGTTTTTATAATGCTTGGTGCTGTGGCAGGTGCGGTTATCGGAGGAATAATTTGGGCGTTTATGCGCGTTATGAATCTGCTCATTGAATTGCTTTGGGACTATATTCCGGAGGCTGTTCATATTCCGGGCTATACTATACTGATGTGCTTGCTGGGAGGTATTGTAATCGGAATTATACAGAAAAAGTATGGTCCGTGCCCCGACGACCTTCATCAGGTCATGACAAAGTACAAGCGAGACGGTAGATATCCTTATCATAATGTTTTAATTATGCTAATTGCTGCACTAATGCCACTGATATTCGGCGGAGCGATAGGCCCTGAGGCAGGGCTTATGGGGGTTGTTGTGGGCTTGTGCTGCTGGGCAGGAGATAAGTTTAAATATGCAGGCAAGTATATATCTGAGCTGCCAGAAATAGGAATTTCAGCAACTCTTGGTATTGTGTTCCGTTCTCCATTTTTTGGGTTTATAGAACCTCTCGAGAATGATGATGAATTTGTCCTACCAAAAGCATCAAAAACAACTGCGATATTCTGTGCCGTATTGGCGGGTTTCGGTGTATTTATGCTGTTGGGCAAATTTTTAGGTTTAGGTGCTGGAATGCCGCATTTTGAAAAAGTGACGATAGAGAGAGGCGAGCTGTTGTATGCCCTACCAGTGCTGGCAATCAGCGTTGCCCTTGGTTATGTGTACATGGTTTTTGACAAATTTACCCAAATAACGGCGAAAAAACTCGGCAGAAGATATTTTTTAATGGCGGTTATTGCAGCGATTGTTTTAGGAATAATAGGTACTGCTTTTCCGATTGTAATGTTCTCCGGCGAGGAGGAGATTCAAATGCTTACCGAGATATACACTCAATATCCGTTGTATCTGCTATTTATAATACCTATTATAAAGGTCTTTTTAATAAATGTGTGTATACGTTTCGGTTGGCGTGGCGGAAGTTTTTTTCCGTCAATATTTGCCGGAGTCTGCTTAGGTTACGCCTGTTCATCTGCATTCGGTATAGACCCTGTTTTTGCAATCTCAATATCGACCGCAGCTGTTATGACAACTATTATGCGAAAACCCCTGGCGGTTGCACTACTTCTGCTGCTATGTTTCCCTGTGAATAATCTTATTTATATACTCGCCGCCGCATTCTTGGTATCAATAATACCTGTTCCGAAAAGTCTCATTAAACTATCTGAGTCGGAAAAGTTGATATATGAATAATTAAATAAATTGGAGTTCCAATGGTACTTTACAGAGCTATTTATGAATAAGAGCTAAATAAAACGATATTTCTAATTTGAAGTATCGTTTTTTTGATGTAATTATTTAAACTAAGTAGTGACCAACTAAAAGTAATTGAACTGGCGAAAAGTAAAAAGCTGAAAGAAAAATAACAGATAAAACTTCTACAAATGTCAATGTTTTGTGACCAAACTCGAAAAAAATTTATATTAATAAGCTGACAAAGTTCATTTTTTTCTTGTATATTTAAATACTTTACTGAAATCAATACTAAAATTTAATGTTATCCTTTTTTTGATTTATTAATTTTTTATTATCCGGTGCTGAAATAATTTCAAATATAATATTGTTTCTATGTTTTCGATATTTTTTATTTCTTCAATTACTTTTTGAGTCATTTCTAATAAAGCATCCTAAAATGTTAGAGTCCCTTCAAAATGTGATTTTGAATTAAACGGCATTCCATAAAATGTCTGTAGGTACTAATTATAATATCACTTAGTTTTTGACAATAATCTATAAATAGATAATTGATTAAACTGGTTTTCAATGGCAATTTTAGGTGTACATCATATAATATATTGGTGAAGATATATGGAAATCAAAAAAGGGGATTATGTAACGCGTAAGTCTTATGAAAATGATACAATCTTTTTAGTTTTAAATGTTAAGAATGACATTTGCTATTTAAAAGGAGTAGATGTAAGACTTTATGCTGATAGTCAAAAAAATGATTTGATTAAAGTTAATAAACCCAAAGAAAATGATGATTTCATTAAAAAATTTAAAGATGAATTTTTAATGGATCGAAATGATTACTTTTATTTACCACCTAAAATAGTTCATGTAGACGGAGATCCGGAATATTTAAATCGTTGTTTAAAGTTTTATAAAGAAGCGGGAGTTTTAGCTATTGGCAGAAGTATTGAAGAAAAAAATATTGCCAAAGAATTACCTGAATTATTAAATACTTTCAATCCTGATGTACTCATAATTAGTGGCCATGATGCATATTATAGAAAAAAAGGAGATATTCACGACATTAATAATTATAAAAACAGTGCCAATTTTGTAAGTGCGGTTAATGTGGCACGCAAGTATGAAAAAAGTCATGAAAAACTGGTAATCATCGCCGGGGCGTGTCAAAGTAATTATGAAGAATTAATTAAAGCCGGAGCTAATTTTGCCTCTAGTCCCAAAAGAGTCAACATTCATGCTTTAGATCCAGCAATAATTGCTGTATCACTTGCTCTAACCGAAAGGAATAAAGAGGTAGATTTAGTAAATTTATTAGAAAAAACTAAATATGGAAAAGATGGTATGGGTGGTTTAAAATGTAATGGATTAATGTATGTGGGTTATCCTAGATAGGGGGATTTTTTGACTTTAGATAGTGTAAAAGAAGAAATAAGAAACAATTTAAATCAAGCGGTATGTATAACTGTTTATGGAATGCGCAATAAGACCAATAAATATACAGGAATTATTAATGGAGTTTATCCTAATATATTTACTATTTTAGCAGACGGGGAAAATAAAAGTTTTGCCTATGTTGATGTTGTTACAAAAGAAATAGAAATAGAATATTTATAATTGTTAAAATTTAACATTTTCTATTGATTTTATTTGAAATATGCTATAAACTTAAATTAAGTTGAGATACAACTTTAGAAGGAGAGTAGTTATGCAAATTACATCAGTAAGAGTACATAAGACTGAAAAAGAAAATTCACGAATGAAAGGTATTGCCACAGTAGTAATTGATAATTCCTTTGCCGTTCATGATATTAGAATTATTGAAAAGGATGACCATTTATTTATCGCAATGCCTAGTAGAAAAACTGCTACTGGTGAATATAAGGATATTGCTCATCCAATCAATCACGATGTACGCAAATTATTCGAAGATGCAATTTTAGATGAATATAACAAGCCATCTGAAGAAGAAGAGTAATTAAACTAATCTAGGAAACTAGATTTTTTTTATGCATAAATTTTGGGCTTAAACATATATTTTCTACAAGGGAGGAAAGTGTATGGATAAGATTATAGAAAGTATTTCAACCGTTTCTCATCAATTACAAATTAACGAAAGAAAGCAAATAATGTTAACAGGTATTAAAAAAATCAATTCCTTTGATAATGAAGAATTTTTAATGGAAAGCGTTATGGGCATGATTTTACTTAAGGGTAGCGACTTAGAAATTGTTAAACTTGATACTCATGATGGTAATGTTTCAATTAAAGGGAAAATAGATAGTTTTACTTATATGGATGATAATAAAAAAAGGGAAGAAAGCTTTTTAGCTAAATTATTTAAATAATGGATTATAAATTACAACTGCTTTCATTTGTAGTTTCTTTTATTTTTGGAATTGTTTTTTATTTAGGCAATAGATTAAACTCTTATTTAATAAAAAATGAAAAAGAAATTTTTAAATATATTAATACTTTCTTATTTATAATCGATTTTGTTTTGTTATATATAGTTCTTATTTATAAAGTTAATCAAGGAATTTTTCATATTTATTTTATTATTACTGCTATCTTAGGATATATTTTAGCTTTGAGCCAATTTGAAAAAAGTAAAAAATATGTCAAATGGTTGAAAAGCTATATCACAAGTAGAAAAAAAGTGTTATAATTGTTAAAGATAAAAGTGGGTAATAAATATGAAGAAAGTGTCCAAGAAAGCAAAACGTCGTGTTACAATTTTAACTGTTCTTTTAATTGGCTTAATTGTCGGATTAGGGGCCAGTTTTTTTAGCAATTGGGCAACTATTCTAGAAAATAAAAAAGAGGCAAGTAAATTAAACAGCGAATACAAAGACCTTTTAGAGAAAGAAACCGCTTTAAAATCTGAAGTAACTAAATTACAAGATCCCGATTACGTTGCGCGTTATGCTCGTGAAAAATATTTATATTCTAAAAACGGAGAAATAATAATTAGAATTCCTGATGATGGTAGTAAGGAGTAATTTATGAGAGCCTTAAGAGCATTAAAATCCTTAAAAAAATATTATAAAAAAGATTGGAAAAAAATTTTTTTACTTGTTATTTCAATTTTAGTTTGGAACATTGAAGGTTTATTATTTGCGGCATTATGGGCAATTATTTTAAATAATTTAATCTTAGGTAAGTTTTTTGAAGCCATATTATTCTTGCTTTTACAACTGATACTGTTTATTATTGATACTGGCTTTGAATCTTTAGTATCATATTTAGAAGCAAAAATCGAAATGTCTTTCTTAAAGGATATCCAACTTGATTTATTTAAAAAGATTTCTAATTATCCAGCCCAAGCTTTTGAAGAACATAGTGTGGGAGAACTTAATAATCGAATTCATGGTGATACCGATAATATCGTAAGTTTGTTTTCAAACTTTATTGATTTACTAGGCCGTTTTATAGCAGCTATCATTGTACTTTGTGTCTTTATAAAGATAAATGTCGTTTTAGGAATTGAGGTTATTATATTTGCGATAGCTACTTTTATTGTATCTAAATATTTTTCGCCTCGTCTAAAAGAAGCTAATAAAAAAGTAAAAACTGAAAATGATGATTTAATGAAAAATACAACGCAAAGTTTAACAGGTGTTAGAGAGGTTAAAGCTTTAGGAATTAAATCTAATGTTATAGAGGTTATGAATAAGAAATTTACTAACTCTTTCCTATCTTCATATAACGCGCAGATGTTAGCTGTTGTCCATGGTGGCTTCGAGTGGCTTGTATATGCCATTTGTGAATTTGTTACCTTATTCACCGGTGCTTATTTGTTTTATAGAGGATTTATTTCTATTACTGTAATTGTTTTGATTTATAATTATCTAGGTCGTATTAATTGGGCAGTTAAAGGCTATACAACATTTATAGGTGACTATCAAAAATTAGCTGTAGCTTTTGAAAGAATAAATGAGGTTTTAAATAATAAACTATATGAACCTGAAAAATTTGGTAATAGTACTTTAAATAATATTAAGGGAGAAATAGAATTTAAGAATGTTGATTTTACTTATTATAGCGATGAAAAAGCAACTTTACATAATATTTCTTTAAAAATTAAACCTAATATTAAAACAGCTATTGTAGGTAGTAGCGGAAGTGGAAAAACATCTTTATTCAATTTGTTACTACGTTACTTTGATGCCTCATCTGGTGAAATAACGATTGATAAGATACCACTTGAAGATATTTGTGAAAAGGATTTAAGAGAAAATATAAGCGTTATTAGACAAGATACCTTCTTATTTAACATGAGTATCATGGATAATTTTAGAATGGTAAAAGCAGATGTTACTTTGAAGGAAGCGCGTAAAGTTTGTAAGCAGGCTTATATCGATAATTACATAATGGATTTACCTAAAGGTTATGATTCAATTATTGGTGAAAATGGTGTAAATTTAAGTGGAGGCCAAAAACAAAGACTATCAATAGCTCGAGCTTTACTTAAAAATTCTAAAATCATCTTATTTGATGAAGCAACATCATCTTTAGATAATAAATCTCAAGAATATATAAAGAAAACAATTGATGAGTTAGTAAAAGACCATACAATTATTATAATTGCTCATCGTTTATCAACAATAATCGATGCTGATGAGATTATCTTAATGGATCACGGTAAAATTATTGATAAAGGGACCCATAAAAAGCTTTTAAAAAATGAAAAATATAAAGAACTTTATAAACCTGATATAATAAAATGATCACTTGAAATAAAGTGGTTTTTTTATAATTCCTTTGAAAAAGTTTTGATTAGTGCTATAATTTGTTTGTCGGAGGGAATTATGGTAGAAACAAATAATAAAAAATTATTTAATTTAGTAATGGATAGAAGATTTGAAACAGGAGAATATAATTTTGAAACACCCTATGGTTCAGTTAAATTGATTAAAGAATGGTTTGAATGGACTAATGATTCTGTTTGTGAGATCGGCTTTTACTTAAATAATAAATTAATTTTGACTTTGAAGAAGCGTAGCTCATTGTCTAAATCTTTCTATTATGAAATTTTATACACTCAAGATGAGGCAAATAAAATAGAACTACATAATGATTTGAAAAGAAAAGAAAATGATCTAACTATGGTAATGAGTTCGCCAAATTCAGCTTTTATTATATCAGATTTAAATTATAATAGGTTCCTAGCATTTAATGAAGATAAATCCAAAAGAATTGAAGTTCAATTAAATGAAAATGAATTATGCAGTGAAAATATTAATTATAATATCGAAAATTGTACTAAGGATATTCTTGTCCATACGGGCAGCAGTGCTGTAGCAGTTCCTATAAATCCTAACTCTACTGCGTCAAAGGAATTAACAAAACTAAAAACTAAACTTGGTAAAATAAGTAGGACTAGTAATCTTGGACTATTGGTTAAGACGATTTTAGAAAAATATGAATTTGAAGAAGGATTTGATATTGAGAGTTTAGAAAGAGAAGAAAAAGTTCTTAAAGAAATAGCTGATTTTTATAATAAGTATTATATTAATAAAGGAGAAATTTTTAAAAGGTTAGATTCTAATCTAGTTTTTAAAGAGGTTGAAAAATATGTGGAAAAAATTTTACAAGAGCATGAACTAGCTATAGCCCAAGAAAAGGTAGACAAAATAAAAAAACGCATAAAAGAGCTAGAAAATTAAAAGTAGTTTAAAATTTAAACAATCATTTCTTTTAAATAATCAATTCCAATAATTTACGCCTGATTAGGGAAATTTTTTAAATTATTCTTGCTATATTATTTTTTTAAGCATAAACCTTATTTAATTAATTTATTACACTTAGATAGTAACTTTATTTAAAAATTTTAATAAATTAAATCTACTTGTAAAACTAAGATAACTATTATATAATAGATAATCGTTTGAAAGGAATTTGAAAATGAAATACGAAGAAATAAAAGACTATTTAAGAAATAATTATAACGAGAATAAAGAAGAAAACGAAAATAAAAAAAAGCAAATAAAAAAAACTATTATTGATAAGTATATTTTATCTGATTATGTAATTAAAAATGAACAAGGCAAAAGAGTATTTAAAGATGTAGTAGATAATGCAAAATTAAAACAATTTGACGAGAGCCAAACAATTGTAGAAAAAGCTCTAAATTTAAATAATATAGTGAATGAGTTTTTAGCCAAGAAAAATATGAATGATTCAGCAATTTTACTTAAATCTAAAGCTCATTTTGAATTAGTTAATGAATGGATATCACTCGAAATATTATATGGTATGGAGCTAGCTAAAAGAAATAATCAAAATTTAACTAAATTTGATGAAAGTATTTATATTTACTCTATTAAAATATTATTAGATTATTTAAAAGAAACTAAAAATTGTATTAATAATATTAATAAAGTTTTTTCAGATAAAGAGAATATTAAAACTTTAAAATAAAATTTTAATTAAAAGACTTAAAATAAGCCTTTTCTTTTTGTAAAAATTTAGTATAATATATTAAAATTAATTAAGAGGAAGAAATATAATGATAAAGTTTAATGATGTATCTTTAATAAAAAATTATAGAATGATTAATGAAAAAGATTACTTTATAAAATTAAATCTTTCTTTTGAACGTGGGAAAATGTACTTAATTAAAGGTGATGAAAGTATATATTATATTTCTAAACTTATTATGAATTTTATTGAACCTACTTTTGGAACTATTAAGGTATTAGATTTTGAATTAAAAAGAGGAAGATTTATTAAAGATATCCAAGGTTTAAGGAAGCATATTGCTTATCTTCCTTATGATTATGATGAAAAATTTAACTATCAGATGGTTAATAATATTTTTAAAGAAAGTTTATATAATTATGATTATAATACTGATAAAGATGATGAATTAGTAGAAGATATAATTAGTAAAACAGGTTGTTATTTAGATTATAAGAAAGAAAAATTGGCAAACTTAAACTCAATTACGAGATACAAATTATACTTAGCTAGTCTTTTAATTATGAATCCTGATGTAATTATTATAGAAAAATATATTAATGATGAAAAAATAAAGGCTTATCTTAATGATTTAGTTTATAAGGAAGGTAAAATAGTTATCTTTGTAGGAAATTATAATTTAAAAGTTGATAAAACTTACGTAATAGAAAATGCCCAAGGGGTGGTGGAACAATGAAACAAGAATTAGAATACATAAAGATAAATTCTTCTATTCATAGACTTAATCCTACCTTTAAATTATTATATTTACTATTATATTTAGTTATATGTTTTTTACCATATCAAATTGATTATTTAATTATAGCTAGTTTTTTAATAGTAGCGTTTTTATTAATTTCTTCTAGAGTTCCTCTAAAATTTTATTTAAATAATATTTATCATATATTTCCTCTCATAATTGCTTTATTTATTATATTGGCTAGTTTCTCTTATACTTTAATAGCTAGCATATTAATTGCCTTAAAAATAATATTTGCTATTTGTTTATTTACAATAATTATTTATACTACAACTAATATTAATTTGAGTATTGGAATATATAATATCTTAAAACATTTAAATATATTAGGAATAAATCAAAATATTTTATTTATTAAAATATATAACTTAGTATCTTTTAAACAAGATTATGTATTTAGCGAAAATCAAATTATTGAAGGATTAGAAATTAAAGGGGAAAATATTAGACATAAAGATATAATATCTCGTTTTTTTACTCACCTTAATTTAATTCCTTTAGTCTTAAGAAAAAGAAAGAAGGTTGCTTATAAAAGAAAAAATCAGCTTTTAGGAAATGGTTTTGATATTGAAACATATCTTAATACAATAAATCACAAAAACATTAAAGAGAGTTACGCTTATTTAACTAATATTTTGCAAAATGATTTGGATGTCGCTAGATATGCTACTAAAGTTGGTATTTGGGATTTTGTTTACTTCTTTGCTTTTATTTTATTAATCGTGTTATATTTAATGAAGGTGATATAATGCGTTATCTATTGAAAATAAAATATGACGGTTCTAAATTTTATGGATTTCAAAGATTAAATAATAAAAGTAGTGTTCAAAAAGAAATTGAAGATGCTTTATTTAAAATATATGGAGAAAAAATCGAAATAAAGGGAGCGGGAAGAACCGATAGAGGTGTTCATGCTCTTGCCCAAATGGCACATTTTGATACTGATAAAAAATTGCCAAAGTTAAATTTAAAAGAAGCTTTAAATAGTTTAATAAATGATTATATTTATATTGCCGATGTAAAAAAAGTAGAGGCCAATCTTCACGCTCGCTTTAGTGTTAAAAAGAAAAGATATGAATATAAAATATATATGGGGGAATATAATCCAATAAAAAAAGATTATTATTGGCAACTTGATAGAGATTTAGATATTAATAAAATGAAAAAGGCAAGTAAAATATTTATTGGTGGACATGATTTTGAAAATTTTGTTAGTGGTCAAAGAAAAAATTATGAAGCCATTATTACCAAGATTGATTTTAAAAAACAGCAAGATACTTTAATTATAGGGTTTGAAGGTAAAAGTTTTTATCGTTATATGGTTAGGAATTTAGTTGGAGTTTTAATTGATGTAGGGCAAGGTAAAGCTAGTCTTGAGGAAGTGCAAGCTGCTTTAGACAAAAAGACGAATAAAAAATTTAGGGTTGCTCCCCCAAATGGGTTATATTTAGTTGATATAAAATATTAAGAAAATTGTAAAAAAGGCTATTTTTAGTTTGACAAAGCTGACATTCTTTCATATAATTTTAAATGGTACATTTTATTTATTCGATTATTTTAAGCCTTGGGAAAGCGGACGAATAATGAATAATGAAAGGAAAAAATTATGAAAACATTTATGCAAAAAAAAGAAACTGTAAAACGCGATTGGTATATTATTGATGCTGATGGCAAAAATTTAGGACGTGTTGCGACAAAAGCGGCACAAATCTTAAGAGGAAAACACAAAGCAACTTTTACTCCTCATGTTGATTGTGGTGATTATGTAATTATAATCAATGCTTCAAAAGTTAATTTAACTGGTAATAAGTTAAATGACAAAATGTATTACAATCATTCTGGCTATCCAGGAGGACTTAGAGAAAGAGATGCTAAGACTATGATTGAAAATTATCCGGAAGAAATGATGGAAAGAGCAATTAAGGGTATGCTTCCCAAAAATAAGCTTGGTAGAGCGATGATAAAAAAATTATTTGTTTATGCTGGAAGTGAACATAAACAACAAGCTCAAAAACCAATAGAAATGAAAATTGATTAGGAGGGAAAGTCGTGAAACAAGTATGGAGTGCTACTGGTAGAAGAAAGCGTAGTGTTGCGCAGGTTCGAATGACTGCCGGTAAAGGTAAAATTACTGTTAATGGTGTTGATGTTAATGATTATATGCCTTATGAAGTTTTAGTTATGGATTTAAAACAACCATTAACTGCAACAAATAATGAAGATAAATTTGACATTGAAGTTAATGTTAAAGGTGGAGGCTTTTCAGGTCAAACTGGAGCTATTAGATTAGGTATTACAAGAGCATTGTTAGAATTTGATAAAGATACTGATCCAACAAGTGAAACCTCTTATCGTAAAATTTTAAAAACAGCCGGTTTTGTAACCCGTGATCCTCGAGTTAAAGAACGTAAAAAATATGGTCTTAAAAAAGCTCGTCGTGCACCACAATTCAGTAAGCGTTAATATTTAAAAAAAAGTCCAAAAATTGGACTTTTTTTGATCTTAAAATTCACATTGATATTTATTAGAAAAAGCAATAACAGGAATGATAATTACTCCTAATAAGATAGTCAAAATACCACTACGACCGAACCTTTTTCCTAAGAAAAAGAGTAAAAAAGGTGAATATAATAAAGATATAATATATTGATCGTTTAGGGCTAGCTTAATTAAAAAAGCTACACGCAAAATACTGGCTGCAATTAATAAAACTAAGGGTATAAAAGGAATAAGAAAAAACCAACCACTACCAAAAGATAATTTATTAATTAAGTAAATATTATAAACGGGTATAAATATACCCCACCAAGGAAGATATGCTTTAACAAAAAGCAGCTGATAACAAACAAAATAAAAATAAAAGATAGTTGTTACAATAAGACTAATTCCCATTTCTACACCTATTAAAGAAAAACAAAGAAAGAAGAAACAAAAACCACAGAGATTAACTATTAAAAATAGAATTTTGCTTAAAGGACTTAATTCTGGAGAAAAAGAATTATCGTTTGCTTCTGTTTTTTTAGTGAGTTATTTAACATCTTTGTTATTTAAAAAGGCAAGAGTACTTTGATTATCAGGGTGATAAGGGTTTAGGGCGCCACATCTCAAACAACATCTGAAATTTTCTTTCATTTCAGCTCCGCATTTAACACAATTCATTATTTTCACCTCAAATTTTAATCATTCTAATTATAAATTTATCCTATAACAAATGTCAAATGAAACTTATTGAAATTATGTTTTCTATTCCTTATACGAAAGCTTCCCTACCTTTAGTGGGAAAGACTATCATTGTTGATCCCATTATAACAGTACCTTAAATAATAGGCCGAAGTTTTATAATACGTGAATTTGTAAAGTAAATATATTTATAAAACTAATTTAGAAAAGATCTTAAAATGAGAACCTTTTTTATTGTCGTTAAATAATATGCAAGAGTTATTAGAAATTATAATTCAACTACGTACCTGTAATTAATAATTACACTTTTATATCAGCAAATTCAAATTATTTATATACTATTAATGCAAGAATAATTCCAAGATTTGCTCAAATTAGTAAAAAAAACATATCTATTGAAATGATTAACAAATTTGCAAATGGCTTATTAAGTTAGTTTTAGTTCCTAAAACAATTAAAGATATTTTAATTATATTGTAACAAATATTAAGAGATGCAAATATAAATGTAAAAATAGTTATGTCTAAAATTCTCAATAAAGAAATTCAAATTAAAAAAAATTAGAAAAATATTGATTTAGTTAATAAAGAGAAGTTATATGTAAAAACAACCTTAGAAAGATATGCTTACCGAATTATGAAAATAAGGTTATTATGATTAATCAATTAAAACCGTTATTTTAAAGACTAATAAAACACGTATTAAAACTAATATTTTTTTATAATTGCTTATTTTCGAATCTCAAAGTACATTGCTTTAAGAATTATATATGAAGTTTCAAAAAATAAAAAACGAAAAACAAAAAATTGATTTTAACCAAAAACATTCAACTTGACTTTTTAATAAAGTATGCTATTATATTACTCACGAAAAAAGGATCCCAAAGTAATTTACTTTGTGAATAATTAAGGGGGTAAAAAATGAGTCACAGAAAAACAAAAAAGGAGAAGATATTGTCACAACAAAGAAGTAAAAATCGTACTCAACAAATAAAAGAATTACAACAATTAAAACACGATTTGGAAATAAAAATAGAGAAGCAAAAAAGAGAAAATTTTAAGCAGTTAAATATAAGGAATTTTAAAGTATTTACTAGTACATGTAATTTTCTAGCTCCATTTGTTATTTCAGCTGGTATTTCCGTTGGATTATTTAGACTATTTGGAGGAGGACTTCCGTTTCTTTCAGATGAGATAACAAAATATAAAATATATAATCTTGATTTTGAAACAAAAGGGTATGTAACAATGGATGAAGAATATAGAACAAATAGATGGTTTGATGATTCTTTACCTAGAAATAGTTTAACTATATACACTCCATGGGAGCAAAAAGATAATCAATATGTAAGATTGAAAAGAGAATATGATATAAATTCATTAACAACTTTAGATTTATATAATGCAGTGTTAGCTGAAGATTATGAATATATTGAAGAAAATTTAAAAGATTATAAAGAAGAAAAACAAGTAGTTAGTGAAATCGATTCTAAAATATCAAATGATTACTTTTTTGAAGCAAGCTTACACATACTCGATAAAGAAGACGTATTAAAATATAATGAAACGGATTTAAAAAACATAATAATTACCATTATAGAATTAGTATTAGGATTAGCAATTGGTGGAGTAGTAGCTTATCGTAGAGATTATGAATATTTATATTTTTTAGAAGAAATAAATGATAGCTATCGTTGTAAGATACAAGCTACAAAATTAATGCAACAAGAACTTCATGAAACAAATGAAACAATTTTATCTCTTACTAAAAGGAAAGGGGTAAAATCAAAGTGAATAAAGTTAGTCTAGTTAAAAAATTAACTTATGACGTAAGAAAATTGGAAAATAAAATAGAGCATAGAAAATTATATAATATTCGAAATTGCATAATAAAAACTTTGATTAAAAGTGGAATAGCAGTAGATTATGCACTGCCTTTTATTATAACGGCAATTATAGTGGCAAGTGGGGAAGCGGCAAAAGGAGATTTACCTTTTCATATTGATGAAGTTGCAGAGAAAGCATGTGTAGAAACTATTGATACATCAAATGGTACACACATAGAACATATTTCTTATGATTTTGACTATGATGAAGAAATTATTGAACATTCTACTGGATGGGTTAAAAAAGATAAAAATTTATATGAGAGAACTTTAACTTCGTATAGATTAAGTGATGATATTGATTTGTCTGATACTAACAAAGTATTATCTATGACAAAAGAAGAAATTGAAAAAATACTGGTAGTAACTAATATTAAAACAATATCTAAAAATACTTTAACTCCGGAAGATGAAATGTATGATGAGGATGCTCTAATTATTATCAACCATACAGAATCAGAAGAAGATACGATTACAAGAAAAGAAACTACTGGAGAAAATGTATTAAATTCAATATTATATATCATTTTAACTTTGTGTTGGGGAGCTTCTTTAGGCAGTTTAGGGAAAATTTTTATTAAAACATATTTTAGAGATATATTGAGAGAATGTGAACCATTATTTACCCCTATAAATAAAGATGATCTAGAAGCTATGAAGAGAATGTTAGAAGTAAAAAAAGAAAATTTATCTATGATTAGTGAAAATGAAAATAATAGTAATTATTCTTATAAATTAAGAAAAATATAAAAAGAGGGCGTACCATAATGGAGAAAAAATTTGTAAGTTTAGATAGTAATGACTTATTTACTCATTTTAGAGGTGTAGATTTGCAAGAACTAATAGTGCAAATTGAAAATTATTTTTTGGAATATAGAGATAAGTTAGATTTACCTAATTATTTAACATTTGGAGTAGAATTGGAATATGAAAATGTTTTAAGAAAAACTGTTAATAGTTATGTAGCGATAAATTTACATAATTGGAAATCTAAAGGTGATGGCTCCTTAGCATTTGGTGGCGAAGTTACATCGCCAATAATGACAGATCAAAAAAAATATTGGCAAGAATTGAAAAAAATATGTGAATTTTTATCTAAGAAAAAGGCTGACACAATGCATAATGCAGGGGGTCACATTCATTTAGGAGTATATATTTTAGGTAATGATGTAGAAGCTTGGAGACAATTTATAAAATTATATATGATTTATGAAAGTGTAATATTTCGATTTATATATGGTGATAAAATTAGTGGCAGAAAGAAACTTTATAAATATGCACCTCCAATATCTGATAAATTATATAGTTATTTATCTCAAATAAATCAAGCTAAAGATATAATCGAAATTAGATATTCATTACCAACTAATGATAGATATTATGCATTAAATTTTTGCAATGTTAATTTTTACGATCCTAAAACTTCAACTAATAAAAATACTTTAGAGTTTAGAAGTCCAAATGCTTCAACTAATGCTGTTATTTGGCAAAATAATATAAATACATTTGCAAAAATGCTTATGGCTTCAAAGGCAAAAGTAATGGATGAAGAATTTTTAGATTATAAATTAAAAAATGAATATTTTACTTATTCGGGAAATGAACAATTATATAATAATATATATCTAAAAAATGCTTTAGAATTTTCAGATTTAGTATTTGATAATAATTTGGATAAAATTTATTTTTTGAGACAATATTTAAAAGATTTTCAAGATAATTACGGAATAAAAACGGCAGTTAAGGCCAAAAGATTTATTAAGTAGGTGATCAATTTTGAAAAAATATTATTTAGCATATGGTAGTAATTTAAATTTATATCAAATGGCATATAGATGTAAAACAGCTAAACCAATAGGAAGTTTGAGTATAAATGATTATAGATTAGTTTATAAAGGTAGTTCAGACCAATATTCTTATCTAACTTTAGAAAAAAGTAAGAATTCGATGGTTCCAGTTGGATTGTTTGAGATATCTTACAAAGATATTTTATCATTAGATGTATATGAAGGTTACCCAAAATTTTATTCAAAATACTATATTCCTATCAAAATAAATGGAAGGGTTAAAAAAGCAATTATTTATATAATGAATAAAAACTTTGATTATCATTTGCCATCAGAAAAATATATAAATATATGTACCCAAGGATATGAAGATTTTGGTTTTGATCAAAATGTACTTAAACAAGCATTAGAAGATACAATAGAGAATATGCCTAAAATAAAAAAATATTAAAGTATTATACTTTGAGAATAATAAGTTGATTAAATTGAGTTTTTATAATAGTAGAATTAGTATTAAAGTATATTTTAGATGTGATGAAATAATAAGCTAATTTCGAAATTTTATGGATTAGAGTATGCAGATAATACATTAAGAAACCTCCTTAACCTACAAAAAAGTTGCTTGATGTAATTAATATCGATGAAGAAGTTTTTTGAATTGGAACAGCAAGTAAAAAATTAACAGAATAACAGGGTAGCTTCTACAACAGATGAACAACTATATGTTACAATAAACACTATTGGAATTGTAAGAAAACAATCCTATTTCTGCCAGTATCTTAATTTAGTGTAACTAAAGATGCTAATGAAAGCAAAACTATACTATTGATGATGATAACATTTATATTCTTGCTGAAGATCGTGATTATATTTGAACTAGGAATTATATTACTGATCCTAATTACGAACATAATCAAAAAAAATTACAACTTAGAAGGCGGACTCTTCTTTTATAAAACTTAAAGTTTCAAATTTGATCAAATATAATTATTGCTAGCACATATAATTTAATATGAAAAAATTTTATCTAAAATCCTTAATAATATTTTGCTTACTAGCAATAATGTTTTCTATTCCTTATACGAAAGCATCCCTACCTTTAGCGGGAAAGACTATAATTGTTGATGCTGGACATGGAGGTATCGGTTAAATCCAAAAATAGAAGAAATGACTATTTTGGTAAGTAAATACAAGAGTT
>CANPXJ010000023.1 GCA_947585915.1 uncultured Bacilli bacterium
TATTAAATAATGAAACAATAGTTGAAATAGCAAATAACCATAATGTATCATCAGCCCAAATAATCCTCCGTTGGAATTTGCAAAAAGGCGTTGTGGTAATACCAGGATCTTCTAATCCAGAACATATTAAAGAAAATACGGATATTTACGGATTTGAATTAACAGAAGATGAAATGAAGCAAATCAATGCATTAGATCGAAATGAAAAACATGACTGGTACTAAATAAATCTATAAAAAAGAAAGGACTGATTTTATGAGTAAAATTTTAGTAAGTTATTTTTCAGCTAGTGGTGTAACAAAAGAGGTGGCAAGTAAAATTGCTAAATATACAGGAGGAGATTTATTTGAAATTGAACCTGTAAGTAAATATACGAAGGAAGATTTAGATTGGACTAATAAACAAAGTAGATCATCAATTGAAATGAATGATCTAGCATCAAGACCAGAGGTAAAAAATAAAGTTTCTAATTTAAGCGATTATGATACTGTTTTAATTGGCTTTCCTGTATGGTGGGATTTAGCACCAACAATTGTGAGTACATTTATTGAAGAAAACAATCTTGAAAATAAAAAAATCTATGTGTTTGCTACATCAGGTGGATCAAGTGTAAATAATAGTTTTAATACTTTAAAAAATACATATAGTAATCTTAACTTTGTGAGTGCTAAAAGATTTTCAAGCAATGTATCAGAAAATGATATTACAAGTTGGATTATGTAGGTGAAGCTATGAGTATAACTATTAACATTTATTATAAAGGTGAAAATGGTAGTGCTAAAAAATTTGCTCACGAAATGGTATCTAGGGGCATTGTAGAAAGAGTAAGAAAGGAAGAAGGTAATCTAAAATATGAATACTTCTTTCCTATCGATGATAAAGAAACGGTTTTACTTATTGATAGATGGAAGAATGAAGAAGCACTAGATATTCATCATAAATCAGAAATGATGAGGGAAATAGCAGATTTAAGGAACAAATATCAAATAAGCATGAAAGTAGAAAAATTTAAAAGTTTGGAAGGTGATGAATAATGAAAAAACAAACAGCAGGTAGAGAGAAGTTAGGTAATATCGCACCTAAATTTGCCGAATTAAATGATGATATATTATTTGGTGAGGTCTGGAGTCGAGAAGATAAATTGGGACCTCGGGACAGAAGTTTAATAACAATATCAGCCTTATTTGCGATGGGTTTATATCCCCAACTAAAAGCCCATTTAGCAATTGGAAAAGAACATGGTCTTACAAAAGAGGAAATTATTGAAGTAGTAACGCAATTAGCATTTTACTCAGGATGGTCTAAGGCTTGGAGTACCTTCCCTTTAATTGAGGAAGTATATGGGAGTGATGATAAAAATGAATAAGGAAGAATTTAATAAATTAAATATCTTTGGATTAGGAAATCCAAATGATGCATATGCAGAATATTTTACAGGCAATAGCTATCTAAATCCTCTTGCAAAAACGGAAAATGGAATTAGTTTTGCCAATGTAACATTTGAACCAGGCTGTAGAAATAATTGGCATATTCATAAATCTAAATCAGGCGGAGGACAAGTTTTAATTTGCGTCTCAGGATATGGATATTATGGGGAAGAAGGGAAAAAGGTTAAAAAACTATCTCCGGGAGATATTGTCGTAATACCAGCAAATGTTAAACACTGGCATGGAGCAAGAAAAGATTCTTGGTTTAGTCATATTGCTGTCGAAATACCAGGTGAAGAAACTGAAAACATATGGTTGGAGCCTGTTACTGATGAAGAGTATGATAAATTAGATAATTAAAAACTTATAAGCAAATTATTTAAGTAGTTTGCTTTTTTTATAAAAAAGCATTGCCAAACATATGTTTGCATTATATAATATTTCTATGGAGGAGGGTTTTTATGAATCAAAACAAATTAAAAACAATTTCAAATTTATTTGACGGAAAGGAAATAAGAAACGTTTGGGATATTGAAAAGAAGAATACTATTTCGGTGCGGTAGTTGTATTATTTGCTTTTGAAAGGGAACAAAGTGAGTTGTCCACAAAATGTGGTACAACTAAAAATGAAATCGAAAGGTATGCAATATCAGAGATGATAAAGAAATTTTAAAACCATTATAAATGTTATAGTATTAGCAATATTTCAATTGGTTAATGCAAATATAATGAATTTATATTTTTATATTGAAAAGTTATTGCTGAAAAGAAAAATAGGGAGGAAATAGTAAAAAAATGAAAAATGAAATTATATTATTTGAAAACCAAAATGTTAAATTAGAAGTTAATATGAAAGATGAAACTGTATGGCTTACACAAGAACAAATGGGAACTTTATTTGGTAAGTCAAAATCAACAATAAACGAACATATTAAAAACATCTATAGAGAGAAGGAATTAGAAGAAAAAGAAACTCTAAGAAAATTCGGAAATTCCGAATTTAGTGTAAAGCCAACAAATTATTATAATTTAGATATAATAATTAGTGTTGGTTATCGTGTAAAATCTAAAAATGGTGTTATTTTTAGAAAGTGGGCAAATAAAATATTAAAAGATTATATGATTAAAGGCTATGCAGTTAATCAAAATAGATTAGAATATCTTGAGAAAGCAGTTAAATTAATAGACATTGCTGGAAGAATAGATACAAAGTTAAAAGGAACAGAAGCCGGGGAAATAATTAAAGTAATCAATAATTACTCAAAGGCATTAAATTTACTTGATGATTATGATCATAAGAAAATTACTAAACCAAAGGGAACTAAAAACATAAAAAAAGTCACTTATGAAGATTGCAAAAATATAGTTAGTCAACTTAAATTTGGAAATGATAGTGATTTATTTGCACTAGAAAGAGATAAAGGTTTAAAAGCTATAATAGGTAATATATATCAATCTTTTGACGGAAAAGACTTATATCCTACAATTCAAGAAAAAGCAGCTAACTTTTTATATCTTATAACTAAAAATCATACTTTCATCGATGGTAACAAAAGAATAGCCGCTACATTATTTATATATTTCCTAAAATTCTATAATATTTTATATGATGAAAATGGACAAGTTATTGATAATAATACACTTGTTGCGATTACGTTACTTATTGCCGAATCTAACCCTAAAGAAAAAGATATTCTAATTGATTTAGTGATGAACTTTTTAGTTTCAAAATAAATTTGACAAAAATACTGAATTCCTAAGTAAAGCAAGGTATGAAGCACAAAACTATATTTAGGAAATATTGAAATAATTTTTGCTAATATTTAATAAAGGACAAAGATTATGAAAGACGTTTTTTGTTTATTCACTGCTATAAGTAAAAATTGAAAAACAGAGAATGGGCAGTTAGAACTAGTATCGATCAAGAAAATAAATACAATTCGTATGAGCAACCTCTATATGAGGCTTCTTTTTTTGATATAATTACTATGAAAGTTTTATTATTATATTTTTAATATTTCTTTAACCTTTATATTTTATACTGTTGATTGTAAAAAAAGAAAGGGAGAAAACTCATGCAAAGAAAAACCAAAAATATTATATCTATTGTTGTTATTTTATTATTATGTGGAAGTATTATATTTACTGGCTATTTAAGTACCAAATCATCTAATACTAATGATAGTAATAATATGCCAAATATGAGTCAAAATGGAAGTGAACCACCAGAAATGCCTAATGATAATAATCAAGGAGAGCCGCCAGAAAAACCTGATGGTGAAATGAATAATGAACAAGGAAATGATAATTCAAATATGGATGAACCACCAGAGATGCCTAGTAGTGATAATAATATGGGAACTCCACCAGATATGTCAAATAATAATGGTGGTATGGAACAAATTGGAGAACAACGAGAAAATAATGCCAATACAAACTATGTTTACTTAATTCTTTTTGGAATAGAAAGTTTAACACTATCTATTATTGTGCTTTATCTAATAATGTCAGGATTTAATAAAAAGACTTTCAAAAAAACATTTGCTAATTCAGATAAAATATTGATTTATATTCTCGGGGTAATTATTTTAACAAGTGGACTAACTTTTACAGAAAATTTAGTTGCTAACAAATTTAATGATAATTTAGATACTAATAATCCTAATCAAAATATAACAGAACAAAATACAAATATATCATATTCGGCTGTAAAAGAAATTGCTAAATCCACAACTGAAACAAGTGGCGAATATGAGAGTTCCAAAAAAGATGAAAATGCTATTTTAGTAAGTGGAGATATTGATGTAACTTTATCTAATATTAAAGTAAATAAAAGTGGCGATTCAGATGGTGGTGATAATACCAGTTTTTATGGTACTAATTCAGGTATTATTGCCAAAGATGGAGCAAACCTAACACTTAAAAATATAACAGTAAATACTAACGCAACTGGAGCAAATGGAGTATTTAGTTATGGAGGAAGTGCAACAACAAATAATTCAAATAGTGATGGAACCCAAGTAACTATTAGCGATTCTAAAATAATAACAACAAAAGATAACTCTGGAGGAATTATGACAACAGGTGGAGGAACAATGATTGCTAAAAATCTTAATGTTAATACTATCGGTGTATCAAGTGCAGCAATAAGATCCGATCGTGGCGGAGGAACAGTAAGTGTTGATGGAGGAACATATAAAACAACTGGGGCAGGTTCTCCTACTATTTATTCGACTGCTGATATAACAGTAAAAAATGCCTCTTTAATTGCTACTGTATCCGAGGGTGTGGTAATCGAAGGAAAGAATAAAATAACTCTTGAAAATGTAACTTTAACTGATACAAATAATAAATTAAACGGACAATCTACAACTTATAAAAATATTTTTCTATATCAGTCGATGAGTGGAGACGCCTCATCTGGTATATCAGAATTTAGTGCTATTGATTCTACCATAACAACCAATAAAGGTGATACATTCTATATTACGAATACAAGTGCTAAAATTACTTTAAACAATAATAAATTTATAAATAATGACTCTACTGGTAATTTTTTAAGAGCGAAAAAAGATTCTTGGGGAAATAATGGCGCAAATGGAGGAGTTGTTGAATTATTAATGGAAAATCAAGAAGTCAAAGGAAATATTGTTGTCGATTCTATTTCTACTCTTGATATGACTATGAATACAAATTCTTATTATGAAGGTACAATAAATGGCGAAAATAATGCAAAAGAGATAAAATTAACATTAGATAAAACATCTAAAATCAAATTAACTGGCGATAGTTATATAACTTCTCTTGATAATGCTGATAGTAGTAATAGTAATATTGATTTTAATGGTTTTAAATTATATGTAAATGGTGAGTCTATAAATTAAAAGAAGAAGGTGGTAAGATGAGACTTTTAGTTGTTGAAGATGAAGAGGCTATAGCAGATGTTATTGCTACAAAATTACGAGCTTTAAAGTATGAAGTAGATACAAGTTTTGATGGAGAAGATGGATTATATAAAGCTACTTCAAATATATATGATTTGATTATTCTGGATATAATGTTACCTAAAATGAATGGATTAGAGATATTAAAAGAGATAAAAGAAAATGATATAAGTGCTAAAGTTATAATGCTTACTGCCAAGTCTGAATTAGATGATAAACTAAAGGGCTTTGATACCGGAGCAGATGACTATGTAACAAAACCTTTTCATATCGAAGAATTAATTGCACGCGTGAACGTTCAATTAAGAAATACTGGGAATTCTAAAGTTAAGGATATATTAGAATATAGTGATTTAGCCTTAAATCTTAGAACCTCTATTTTAACTTGTGTAACTACAAATGAATCTATCAATATTCCATATCGTGAATTCTTGCTCCTTGAATATTTTATGAACAATAAAGAACAAATTATAGCAAAGGAACAAATTTACGATAAAGTTTGGGGAATGGATGCTGATTTTGAGTCTAATAATTTGGAAGCTTATTTATCTTTTTTAAGAAAGAAAATAAAAATTATCGGTTCCAAAGTAAATATTAAAGCAGTCCGAAATTTAGGCTATAAAATGGAGGAATAAAGAGCTATGGAAGATTTAAAAAAGAAAACTTTTTTTACAATTTTTAGTATAATTTCTTTATTTGCTTTGATTTTTGCTATTTTCTTTAATGTCCAAACTTATCGAAGAGAATATACAGGAATATTAAATAATTTAACTAGAATGAGAAATTTAATCTTGAGTGGCCGCAATCCTTTTGAGCGAGATATCAATTCCCTTAATGAAGATGAACTACGCAATAGAAAAGTTATGGACTATGAGGTTTATACTTTTATTTTAAATGACGATAATGATATTATTGATAAAATAAGTCATAGTGATAATGGTATTACTAACGAAATAATTAAAGAAGTTAAAAATATTCTTACTAAAAACAATAAAAGTAAAATAAAGATAGGGTCTTTATATTGGCATAAGTATGCTTACAACTATGAAGAAGGAAATTCTTTAACTATTGTCAATATTGCTGATGCTCGAAATACATTGCTTACAAATTTATTTATCTCTTTACTATTAATCGTCATTGGTGAAATTATTATTTATATCATTTCCAAAAAAATTACGGAGTGGATTACCAAACCAGTTGAGGAAAGCTTTAAAAGAGAAAAAGAATTTGTTGCTAATGCATCTCATGAGCTTAAAACGCCACTAGCTGTAATGATGGCTAATATTGATTGTTTAGATATAAATAAGAAAAATGAGAAATGGATTAATAATTTAAAAAATGAATCTGATAGAATGAGTAATTTAATAACAAGATTACTTGATTTATCTAAAACTGAATACTTAAAAAAAGAAAATTTTAGTCAAAATGATATTTCGATGATTATTGAAAAAAGAGCCTTAACCTTTGAAAGTTTAGCATACGAAAAAAATATAACTATAAAAACTAATATTGCCGAAAAAGTAAATATCTTATGTCATAAAGAAAGTATAGATGAATTAATATCTATCTTAATTGATAATGCTATAAGTCATGGAAAAGAAAAAAGCAAAATTAAAATTAACTTAACTAGTGATAAATCGGAAATAAAATTAGAAGTAATAAATAAAGGTGATCCTATATCACCTGAAGAGGGGGAAAAAATATTTGAAAGATTTTATCGAAATGATAAAAGCCATAATCGTAAAAGTGGAAGATATGGTCTAGGGTTAGCAATTGCTAAAAATATTGTCATAGCTCATAATGGTACTATTAGAGCTTATTCCAAAAATGGCTATACTACATTTGAGGTTAAATTAAAAAAATGAACATTAACGAAAAAAGTTGATGTTTTTTTAATGTTTCTTTAATATTAACATAATAAAATGATATTGTTTTAAAGGAGGAAAAAAGATGTTTATATTAAAAAATGCATGGATTTCGATTAAAAGAAATAAAGGAAGGAATATTCTAATAGGAATAATTATTTTAATTATTGCTTGTGCATGTACGATAACACTCGCAATAAAAAATACAGCAGTGGATTTGATTGATTCTTATAAAAGCGCTTATGACAAGGAAGTAACAATTGGTTTTAACCGAGAAAATATGATGAAAGACTTTAATCCAGCTGATGAAGAGGGAAGAGAAAGTGCTAGAGAGAAGTTTGATAATATTGAAAGTTATACAATTAATGATGTTGAGTCCTTTGCCGATAGTGATTATATCGAAAGCTATTATTATACTTATAGTGTTGGCTTAAATGGTAATAGTATAGAAAAAGCTGAAATTGAGTCAAATAATGAGATGCCAAATGGCTTTGGTCATGGAAAAGAAAATAATATGTCCGAAACTGATTTTACTTTAACCGGATATAGTTCCAAAGAAGCCATGAGTGAATTTATAAGTGGGGCGTATACAATGAGTGAAATAACCGATAATGCTTGGGATATTGCTTTTAATGGTAATTATGTTTTTATCAATGAAGAACTTGCAAGTTATAATAATTTGCAATTAAACGATAAAATAAAATTAGAAGATGAAGATGGAAATACTTATGAATTTGAAATTATTGGGATATTTAAAGAAAATGAAGACGATAGCGCCGAGCCAATGTCAATGTTTTCTAATTCTGTAAATACAATCATAACCAATACAGATGCTACTCTTAATCTTACAAATGGAAACGAAAATTTAAAAGCTTCAATCCATCCTACTTTTATTATCGATTCTTATGATAATGTCGAAAAACTACAAGACGAATTTTACAAAAAAGGTTTAGATGAAAACTTTATCTTACAAACAAATGAGGAGTTAGCATCAAGTGGAGTTTCCAGTATTAAAAATATTAATTCCTTTGCAACTACTTTCTTAGTTATTACTCTTATTATTGGGGGAATTGTTCTATTTATAATCAATATGATAAATATTCGTGAAAGAAAATATGAAATAGGTGTTTTAAGAACGATTGGTATAAGTAAATTAAAATTAACTATGCAATTTGTATCAGAACTTGTAATTGTTTCATTAGTTGCTCTAATCCTAGGAGCAGGAATTGGAGCATTAAGTTCTAAAGGAGTTAGTAATTCTTTATTAGAAAATGAAATAAATAGTAGTAAAGAAACAACAGAAGAAGTAAATAAAAACTTTGGTGGAGCACCTAATCATGGGGTAGATAAAGGAGGCATGCATGGTAAAGGAATGCCAGTTGTCGAAGCTTATGATTCTATTGATGCCGTAGTTGATATTAAAGTTTTAGTAGAATTGCTAGGAATTAGTATTTCTCTAGTATTAATAAGTTCGATTGCCTCAATGGTTAGTATTCAAAGATTTTCACCACTGACAATATTGAAAGAGAGGTCTTAATAATGGCAAATAAGAAGAAAAATAATTATGTTTCAAAAGATAAACTTGGAAATAATTTTGTTCATAAAGAATCAAAAGAAGAAAAAAATAAATCACCAAAAGATATTCTTTTAAGTATTAAAAATGCTAGTTATAGGTATAGTGATGCTAAAGAAAATGATTATGCTTTAAAAAATGTTAGCTTTGATTTTGAAAGAGGAAAAATATATGCTATAAGAGGTCGAAGTGGTACAGGGAAAACGACATTATTATCTTTAATAAGTGGTCTTGAAAGATGTAGTGAAGGGGAAATTATATTTGCTGGTAAAAGTTTAAAAAACATGAATTTAGATAAGTATCGTAATAGTGATATTGGTATTGTTTTTCAAAGTTATAATTTATTACCTTTTATGACAGCCAGTGAAAATATAATTCTTTCTATGGATGCTAGTGGTCTAAAAATTAAAAATAAAAAAGAAAAAGCAATTGAACTTATGGAAAAAGTGGGATTAAAAGCAAGTTATGCTAATCGTAAAGTACTAAGATTATCAGGTGGTGAGCAACAAAGAGTAGCTATTGCCAGAAGCCTATCTTATAACCCCAAAATGATAATCGCTGATGAACCGACTGGAAACCTTGATAAACAAACAGAAACGGAAATTTTAGAAATATTTAAAAAGTTAGCCCATGAAGAACATAAATGTGTTATTATCGTAACTCATTCCCAAAATGTTTGTGATACTGTTGATAAAATATATGATTTGAAGAAAATTAAATAAAAATAAACTTACACAAAATTAATAATTTTAAGAAAACTCGAGCTTTTAATTTATTGATAAGTTTGAGTTTTAATATGCAATTTAAAATCTCTGTGTAAATGGCAAAAAAATCCTCTTTACTTTTTGGCGTAGAAGTTATAAAATATAGGCAACAACAGGTGGAAAAACACTCTTGAAGTATCATATAATAATTAAGGAGGTTCAATTATGAATAGTTTTATAATTAAAACAATGATAGGTTTTTTATCGCTTGGAGCAATGACTGGGGTCGGAATTTTAACAAAAGATTATATAAAAAATGATGATGAGTTAACTAGTATTGCTAGTGTTGTTAAAAAGAGCTCTGCTTTAGAAGAGGTAAATCAAGAAATAAAACAGGCAGAAAAAGAATTAAATGAAGCTAAAGAGGTTAAAGAGGAAGCTTTAGAAAAAGTAAAAAATGCTGAAGAAATAATTAATAAAGCATCTAAAGAGAAAGAAGAAGCTATACTTGAATTAAAAAATGCCAAAACAACTGAAGAAAGACAAAAAGCTCAAGCTAAAATAGATGCTGCCACATCAAAAATAGAGGAAGCTAAAAAAACAAAGGAATCAGCTGAAAAAGAAGTAGAAAGAGCAACCAAAGTTGTAGAACAAAAAGAACAAAATAAACAAAAAGCTGAGGAAAAAGCTGCTGCCGTAAAAGAAAATGAAAACAAACAAAATCAAGCAGTTTCCAATAAAAAGACGGAGTCTAATTCCAATGCAACAAATAGTAAAACACAATCTACTACAAAAAATAATACAACGCCAAAACAAAAAGAGGAAGCAGAAGAACAAGGACCTAAATATGATCTTAATGATTATCCAGAACTATTAGATAAAATAAACGAAGAAACTAAAAGACAAGAAAAAGAAATAGAAGAAGAAGCTAAAAAGAAGACGGTTGAATTTCACTTTTACAGTACAAATAAAAATTTAACCATTCATTGTACAGAAGATTATTGTGGTGATAGTGGTCATATTTGGTTTGTTGAATTAGAATGTGATATGAATAAATGTGAAGGATTCACTAATTCTAGTGGTAATAAGGTTTCAACATTATTAGTAGGAAGACGTGCTGATATTACTGAACTTAACGTTACTCCACCAGCAGCAAAATATGGATACAAATTTGTAGGTTGGGAATTAATATCATCAAGAAGACTTGTTGAAAATGAGCAAGGTAAAGGTTATCTTTCAGGTAAGTATATAGCAACATATGAAAAAGTTTAACATTTAAATAAACTATAAGAATTTAATATGAACTAGAGATCACTCTCTAGTTTTATAATGTTTAAAACTTTTATATGTTAGATGCTATGATTATTGTTTAAAAACAACAAAAAATAGAAATGATTAAATTGCTAAATTGACTAAAAAGATACATCTATGTTATTCTAAACTTAGATATTTAAGTAACGGAGGTTTTTGTTATGGATGATTCAAATACTTTAAAGTACAAAATACCAATTGATCATTTGCTCGTTTTATGCGAATTGGGAGAGGATTATAAATCATTTTGTAATGATTTGGAAAACTTAATAAAGTTTAAAAGGGATAAATATTTAGCTCGTCGTAGAGTTTATCATATTTTAAAAGGTGATAATTTACTTAATTATTCTAATAAATATAAAAAATTTATAAAAAAGCATAATCATACTATAGAAATAATGAACAAGTATTCTTGTTTAAGTAATTTCATTTTATTAAGTTGTTTTGATGAAGACTATTTTTATCAATATATTCAAGAACATAAGGAAGATATAGAAATAATAAAGGCAGTAGCATTAAAAATTAAATCTTTGGGATTTGAAACAATTAATTTTGATGAAAATTTAGATTTTACTGAAAATGAATATGTATTAAATTATTCATATGGAAGTAGTTTTAAATTTTTAGAAAATATGGAAGTTATTCCTACATATTTAGATATTCCAATTAGATATAAAACAAATGGTTCTTGCTACTCTATGACTTTACATAGTAATTATAAAAATTATATAAATAAATATGGTAGAGAAATAGAATTAAATAGCTTAATATTTGACCCAAATAGATTACCAAACGAAATAACATCAAAATCTACAATAGAAGTTATTAAAAAACTTGCTGAAAAGAAAAAAGTAGAATACAATGATTTGCAAAACGCTATAGATTTAAGTATAACAACTAGTGATTTAGCTGATTATTACAAACGTTTGAAAAAAGTAAGTGAAAGAATTATTAAAATAAATGATAATTCCGAATTAACAAACATGATAAACCAAATGCAAAAGACTTTGCAACAATTAGAATTATTTGGAACTAACTTTGAAGAACGAATAATTAGTACTCATCCAGATATTAATGATGAAACAATAAAAAGAGAGAAAAAATTATATTTAGATAGAAGATATTGGGAACAAGTAGACATTGATTAATTTTGAATTTAAAACGGAGATAAACTATGGAAGAAATATATAACAAATTAGTAAGAGATAAGATTCCTAAGCAATTATTTCTAATGATGAAAACCCAATTACGAGAATTTTAAATGATAAAGAATATAAAATTGAATTAGAAAAAAAGTTGTATGAAGAATATCAAGAAGTTTTATGTTCAAAAGGGAAAGATAGAATAGAAGAATTGGCAGATATGCTAGAAGTTATGAAATATTTAGCTAAATTAGAAAACTCTACATTAAATGAAATTTATACTGTTGCCGAAGAAAAGAAATCAAAAAAAGGAGCTTTTGAAAAGAAAATATTTTTAGAAAAAGTATTGAAAAAATAAGAAAAGAGGTAAAATGATGGAAATTAAAGAAATAAACGTAAATGCCCTTAGGGATAATGCAAATGAAGTTTTATTAGGAACAATTGGTATATCTTATGATGAGTATGAACAATTAACTTTGGAAGAGCAAGAAAGAATAATAGCTGAATATCATAAAAAACATCCAAAAAAAAGTAAAACTGTGAGGGTTATGATTGGGGACATATTTATGAATGTTCCTAAAGGACAAAAGATTTTTACCGCTAATAATGGATATATTACTGCTGGTCAAACTTTAGAAGAAAGTCGAGAAGCATTAGATAAAAGATTTGAAAAGATAGATAAAAAATTTAAAAAGTTAAATAGAACATTAAAAAAAAATAGATAAGCGCTCTAATGAGTGTTTTTTCTTGTTGTAATTAAAAAGGAAGTTGGTTATAATAATTTCAAATCAGGGAGGTTTTAGTGATGAGATTAGAAGAAGATATTAAAGAAACTATAAATATGATAAATACCGATTCAATTATCGAAAAATATGATGAAATGATAGAATATAGTAGAATATATCAAAACACAACTGAAAATATTAGAGCGTATATGCCTTTTTTAGATGGAAATTATCAAAAAGCACTACTCCCAACTGCTTCGGGGGATCATCAACTAGAAGCAATTTTAAGAGGTATTAATGACATTACTTGTTTTGATATAAATCGTTTAGCTAAATATTTCACAGAATTGAAATTTGGGGCAATTAAAAATCTTTCTAAAAAAGAATATATGAACTTTATGTATGAAAATGTTCTTAATATTGATGTATTTAATTACCTTAAAAATAGTTTAGCAGATGATGTATTAGTTTTTTGGGAGGAAATATTAAAAAATTGTAGTTCAGAATTAATATGTAAAAACTTTTTTAGATTTTTAGGATTGAACAATAACAATGATGTTATTAAAGGCATTGATTGTTCGAAATATTGTGCCCTAAAATTCACTAGCTATTTAGAAGATAATAATTACAAAATAGTACAAGATAGGTTAGAAAAAGTAAAAATAAAATATATCGATGCTGATTTAATTAATTTAACTCAAGAGTTAAGGGAAAAATATGATTTAATTAATTTAACAAATATTTATGAATATGTTAATAGTGATATGTTTAAAAGTGGTGATAAGTTATATAGTGATATAGTTTTTCAATTAATTGCTTTTTTAAATGAAAATGGTAAAATATTAATAACCTACCTTTATCGTTGTAGTTTGAATGATATTAAAAAGTATGGTAAAAAATCTATTACCTATGCTAAACTTTTATGTATGTTAGAAAACGTGGATAGAATTAGGATATGGTATGATCAAAAAGCTTCACAAAAAGGAAGAGAAACTATTATGGATAAGTTGTATTCTTTTCGAAATGTGCAATTTTTAAGATACTTAAAAGATATAGAAATTGAATATCAAAAAATAGAGGGTACTGGTTTTAGTAGTGATGGTTTAGCTGATAGTGATTTAGTATGTATTTATAATAAAAAATAAATAATATTGCATTTCAAAGATGAGGAGGATTAATATGCAAATAAAAGCAAAAACAATAGAGGAAGATGAAAAATATTTAAGACAGATTTCTAAACCTGTTGATTTAAACGATAAAGAATTAAAGAACGATATTAGTATTTTAGAACAATTTTGTCAAGGAAATGGCGTATTGGCTATGGCCGCAGTTCAGCTGGGCATTCCTAAAAGACTTATATATATTAAAAATACAAATTTAGATATTGTTAATAAATTACAAACTAATGAGGCGACGGCAAATGACCAAAATTACAATGAATCTCGCGTGCTTATAAATCCTGTTATCATTGAAAAAATAGGCCTTACTAATTATTGGGAAGCTTGTAAAAGCTGTTTAGACTTTATGGGGCTTGTAAAAAGACCATATAAAATTTTAGTTGAATATTTTGATGTAGAAGGGAATAAACATAAGGAAATATTTGAAGGCTTCGAGTCAACGGTTTTATCCCACGAAATGGACCATTTAGATGGTATATTACATATGGATATAGCTGATGAAGTATTAGTAATGCCTCAAGAAAAAAGGAAAATATTTAGACAAACTCATCCCTATAATATTATTTCTAAAACAGGACAATATCAAGATTTAATCCAAAGCGATTATGAAAAAGAAGGAAATAAAGTTGTGTCTCGTAAAATTATGAAGAAAAACCACTAATATAATTTAGGTCAAAAGTAACATCCTTTATTTAGCCGAATATAATAAAGTGAAATAAAGGAGGAATTTATTTTGAAAAAAAGAATAATTATACTTTTGATAATAATTATTTTATTTGGTGTAGGATTTGTACTTTTTAGAACCTATAACAAAAAGACAACTACTTTAGAAAAAATAAAAGTAGCAGAGGTTACCCATTCAATTTTTTATGCACCATTATATGTAGCTTTAGAAAATGGTTATTTTGAAGATAATGGATTAGATGTTGAACTTATTTTAACCCCAGGAGCTGATAAAGTTAGTGCAGCAGTATTATCTGAGGATGTCCAAATTGGTTTTTGTGGTCCAGAAAGTTCGATTTATGTCTATGAAGGTAAAGAAAAAGACTACATTCAGACCTTTGCGGGGCTTACTAAAAGAGATGGTCAATTTATCGTATCAAGGAAAAAAATAAAAGATTTTAAAATGGAAGATTTAATTGGTAAAGAAGTGCTTGTAGGAAGAGTAGGGGGAATGCCGGCATTAAACTTTGAAAATGCTTTAAAAAATAGTAATGTTAATAAACAAGATGTTAACATGAATACTAGTGTGGAATTTGCAGCCTTATCTGGTTCATTTATTGGCGGTGAAGGAGACTTTGTTAATCTATTTGAGCCAAACGCTACTAAGTTAGAAAGTGAAGGATATGGATATGTTGTTGGTTCTGTAGGAATGCTATCAGGCGAAGTACCATATACAGCTTTCAATGCTAAGAAAAGTTATATTAAAAATAATAAAGATGTCATAAATAATTTTACTAAAGCAATAAAAAAAGGTTTAGATTATGTAAAAAAACATAACAATAAGGAAATAGCTAAAGTAATCTTAAACCAATTTCCAGATTCATCTTTAAATGATATCGAAACAATTGTAAAAAGATATAAAGATAGTGATTCATGGTTGGATACACCTTACATAAGTGAAGAAAGTTTTGAAAATTTAGAAGATATAATGATAAATGCTAATCAATTAGATGATTATGTACCTTATAACAAATTAATAAATAATTTCTATAATGAATAATTTATTAGAAATAAAAAATTTATCAAAAACTTACCATACAAAAAAAGAAGAGATTAAAGCCATCGATGATTTAACTTTGGAAATTAAACAAGGAGAATTTGTGGCTATCGTCGGTTCATCGGGTTGTGGAAAATCAACTCTTCTTTCTATATTAGCAGGATTAGAAGAAAAAACTAAAGGCGAAATTTTATTTAATAAACAAGATTTTACGATTGGCTATATGTTACAAAATGATTCTTTATTCGATTGGTTAACGATTTTAGATAACGCTTTACTAGGTTTGGATATTAAAGGAAAGAAAACTAAAGAAAATATTGAATATGTTAAAAATTTACTTAAAACTTACGATTTAGATAATTTTAAAGAAAAATATCCTAAAGAATTATCTGGAGGTATGAAACAAAGAGTAGCTTTAATAAGAACTTTAGCAATACACCCTGATGTCTTGCTTTTAGATGAGCCTTTTTCCGCTTTAGATTACCAAACTAGACTAGCAGTTAGTGATGATGTTTATAAAATAATAAAAAAAGAGAAAAAAACAGTTATTATGGTAACTCATGATTTAGCCGAAGCTATTTCTCTTGCTGATCGAGTAGTAGTGTTATCAAAAAGACCTTGTAGAATCAAAAAAATTTATGATATTAAATTGACTAATAAATCAAATCCTATTGAAAACCGTAAAGCTAAAGAATTTAGCACTTATTACGAAAAAATATGGAAGGATTTAGATGTCTTTATCTAAAGAAGCAAAACAAGCTTTAAAAAAAGAAAGAAGATTTAATTTATTAGTTTTAATTACGCAGATTAGTATAATTATTATATTTTTAGGATTATGGGAAATTTTAACAAGAGTACATGTTTTAAATTCTTTTGTATTTTCCTCACCTAGTTTAATATTTATAACAATTAAAGATTTATTTTTACAAGGTAATTTATTTAATCATATATTAACGACTTTTATTGAAACTTTAATAGCATTTATTTTAGGAATAGGATTAGGCCTATTAATAGCAATACTATTATATTCTTTTAAATTTTTAGCTAAAGTAGTGGACCCATTTTTAACTTTAATTAATTCGTTACCTAAAGTAGCTCTAGGACCAATCTTAATTATTTGGATTGGAGCTAATGTGAAATCAATTATTGTTATGGCTCTTTTAATTAATTTAATTGTTAGTGTAATAACTATTTATAATGGCTTTTTAAATATTGATGAAAATAAAAAAAGATTGCTTATTTCTTTTGGAGCAACAAAAAGGCAAATACTTACTAAACTTATTATTCCAGCTAGTTTACAAACTATAGTTTCTTCCTTGAAATTAAACATATCTATGTCTTTAATCGGCGTTATAATGGGAGAATTTTTAGTTTCCAAAGCAGGTTTAGGGTATTTAATAATGTATGGTACGCAAGTATTTAATTTAAATTTAGTTATGAGTGGCATATTTTTATTATTAGTATTTTCATATATTTTATATAAGTTAATTTCTATCTTAGAAAAGAAATTAATTAAAAATTAAAGTTGTCTTAAATGACAACTTTTTTGCAATTTAATTCTTAAGTAAAGCTTATTAAACTTAATTCGGCAAAATATTTGTAAGTTGTTTAAATTAAAAAAAAATGGTATATTAGTAAATATAAAATAGGATAGCATTATAATTAAGCGAATAACAATAAGGAGGAAGTTAAATGGCAATTAATTTTGAAGCAGGGATACCAATAATTGAAAAACATTGGAATGATTTTATTGAGCTTGTTAAAAAAGATTTAGATAGTGTTTATAATGAGTTAAGAACTAATAATTTAGAAATAAAAAGGTTAGAAAGAATAAATAAAATAATTAATTATGAAAAGAGTGATATTAATTATTTGCTATTACATAAAGAATCTATTTTAGCTTTTGATAATGCTTTAAAACAAAAAATAGATATATTAAAAGCCTTTCAAGAAATTGATAATCTTAGTAATGCCGTAGCAATTAGAACATATAACGAAATTTCAAATAGTCCTAAAATAAAAAACCTCCTAGCCTTATTAGAAGAATTAACAAATAGGCAAAAGGAATTGCAAAATTTAAAAGATAACCTTACTGATATAATTTATGGAATTAGTTATGATATATCATTTATAAACCAATTGTGTGATAAGTATAAATTAGATCTTGAGTTGCATAGAGATATTATCTTACATCTTTTAGTAACTACATTGCCAGTAGATGAACCAATCCGAAAAGAAGATAAAATAAAAGTTGAAAAGGTTCAAAAAGTTAATAAAGAAGAACAAAAGACAATGGTTTCTTATAAAGAAGAATTTGATAAATATAAAAAACAATATGAGGATAGGAAAGAGCAACTAAAAGAATTATTAGCAAAATATTATAGTATTCTCAATAAAATGAGTAAAAGGGAATTACAATCTTATCAACTTTTTATTTATTTAGATTCTAAAGAAGACAATGTAAATGAAAGTTATGAAGATGTTATATCAAAAACAAGAGCAATGCGTTTGTTTAAATTGAAAAAAATAATTGAAGAAAATATTCAAGAAATAGCTACAACAGATTATAGTGATAAAGAAAAGATTGACTTATTAAAAGAAGATATTGAAAAGTTTAATGTTTTGGCTGACAAATTAAAAGATATAGATAGCCAAATAGTTAAAATTGAAAAGGAAAAAGAAGTATTAGAAGATGCTAAAATATTCTTTTTAACCAATAGTAATGCAGAGCCTATAATCCCTTTTAATCTTAAAGAACCTGGTTTTTCTAAAAATTTGATGACGATTTTTAGAAAATCTCAAGAAGGATTTATTCAACAGAAAAAGGGAAATGTAATGCCTCTTAAAATTAGTGATAAAAAATTTAAAGAGGAATGTGGAAAAACAGTGTTTGCTGTCAGAAATAGCAAAGCTATCGCCTCTTATATAAAATTAAATTTAGATGCGGAAATGGAAAATAACAGTGCTGTTTTCTTCTTAACTGCCTCATATTTAAAACCAAACACAATATTAGAGGATACTAATAAAGTGATAAAAGAAAATCGTGCCCAAATTATAAGGCAGATTAGGGCAATAGAAAAGAAAGATCCACAACAACTAGGTATTCAAGCGGTTGTTAGAAATGAAATTATGAAAAAAAATGAACCTGGATATGGAGATGGTAATAATGCTCGAACTAGATAACTTATTTGATAACATCAGACATACAGTTTTTGAACTAATTGAGCAAAAGAATGTTGATATTGATATTTTGGCTTTTGATTTAGGAATAGATAGGAAAACTTTTATAAATAATTTTATGCACAGAATTGAAGATTTTTCCTTTTATCTTCAAACTATCACTCTATTAGAAAAATGGGAGGTATGATATGACAACTTTAGAAGAATTGGATAAAAAAATTAGTATTTTAAAAGAAAATTTAGATAAATTAAATCAAGATAATATGGATCAAAAAACAAAACTTCAAGCACAATTAGTTATTATTTCTCAATGCGAAGAAGTTCTTAATGATGAAAAGCTAGTACTAAATTATGATTTTGTCAAGGCAATAGATTTAATAGAAAACTATAATTATAGTATCGATAATTTATCAGAAATTATAGGAGATATTAAAAATGCTTTGCTTGTAAGAAAACAACTCGGTTTAACAAAAGAAGAGATGCCTTTAGAAGAAAATCAGGTTAAAACATTTAATGATTTTATAGCAGGATTAAGGCAAATTAAAAACCAATTAGAAATAAAGATTCAAGCTTTAATAGAATCAGAAGAAGAAAAACAAAAAATAAAGAACTTAGAAAATTTAAAAAAAGTATTACAAAGTAATGGAAAACAATATGTTACGCATGATATGTTTAAAACCTTTTTTGAAGAATTTAATTTATTAGAAATGCCTTTAGATGAAGTGCAAGGTTTATTGGAAGGCTTTTATCAAACTAGGAATTTAGTGAACCCCCAAAAAGTAAGATCAGTATCTTTAGAAAAAATAATTGATCTTTATAATGAGTTTTTAAATCCTAGTAAAATGGAAAAACTTGAGGGATTAATAGAAGAACATAAAGTTGAAATCAGAACAAATATTAATTTAGATAATACCCGAGCAATATTACAATTCTTTAAAGATAATAACCTACTGAAGAGATTTAGAAATACTGCTTTATTAAAGGTATCTTTATATGGAAATTATTTCTATATTAAAAATGTTGTTTTCCCTAAAATGCATGCGAAAGGGGAATTGCTTGATGCTTACTTTGAAAATGAAGTGGCTTCAATTTGGATAAAACAAGAAAAAAGTGATAACTATAGATCTCGCCCCTTTAGAGTGATGAGGATTAGAAACAAAGATAAAACAGTTCATAGTTTGTACTCCTCATGTAACATGGTTAGTTATGATGAGTTTTGGCAAAACGTTGAAATATTGAAAGCTAACCATGAATTATTTGAGGGTAGTATTGATGTTGAAGATATAGGAGCAAATTTAACACTTCAGATTATGCCTACTTGGATATTAAAAAAGAATATTGAATTATGTAGAATTTTTAAAATAAATAATTTTCAAAATATTCCTTCATCTTGTATTGAAAAAGGAGATATTGAAAATAAAATACATATTGCTATTGAGCTAGGACTTTTAAACCCTCCTATGTCTGAAAAATTCCTTGAGTTAGATAAAAAAATAGTAAGAAATACGGAATTTCAACAAAACATTAAAAAGAAAAAAAAGATTAATCAATCTATAAGAAACTATTTTCATAGATATCCTAGCATTTTATCTATTAAGACTATTAATGAATATGCTTATTTAACTTATAAATTACAAAATTTAGGTTATGAAAACTTTTATAATGGTTTCTTTTCCGCTTTAAAAGCAGGCCAGAGCAATACATCTTTTATAACTAATGAAGAAAGAAAAGTCTTAACAGATAAAAGCAAATTGGATGATCTAATTATGGATAGTTTTACCAAAGAATGGTATTCTGACTTAATTGAAAATTTTGATACTTATGATAATGTAATTGATATGTATAAAGAGGAATTAAAGAAATCAGAATATTTTGATGACAATATTTTAAATGATGATTTAATAAAAGAGTTAGAAAATAAAAAGGCTGTTTATGATTTGATAGAAGAAAATGGCCAACTAGTTAATGTGAAAAATGATTATACTTATTTATTTGGAGGAAGAATTATATCAAGATATAAAGTTTTACGGAACGCTTCGATATTAAAAAAAGTATATAAAGAATTAGATCAAGAAATGTTATTAACTGCAATAGTAAGAAATTCATTTATTGATAATGATACTTTCCAACTAATTAAGGCTCAAATAATGGATACGAGGAGAAGAGAGAAATGAATTATTTAAAAAAATATAATTTGTCTATGGAACAAATTAAAGATATTGAAAAAACCATCCTCGATAATAATATTGATATTGATATGTTTATATATGATTCAGATAAAATAGAGGAAATATTAGATTTATTTGTTTCGATTGGAGTTATAAATTTATATAATATAATTATTACTCATCCTGCTATGTTTTGCGATACTGTATCGAGTATAAAAAGAAGAATAGATAAATATGAGGATAAAAGTAAGTTAGCAAAATTATTAAATGAAGATGCTTTAAATTTAGGCTTAATTGAATTATTGTAGAGATTATAATTTTTAATTAATTATAATTTCTTTTTTTTAAAATATTGGCAAAAATTGTGACTTTTAAATAAAAAGTTCTCTAAAATTTGAAACAATTTTAAGTAAAAAGTTCTCTTTCGAAATAGTAAAAA
>CANPXJ010000024.1 GCA_947585915.1 uncultured Bacilli bacterium
ACAACTTAATGCAATTGATTTTGGATAAGTAAATGCAACTGCTTATATAATAATTGCTTTTACTTGTCCAATTCATTAATCTTTTTTTTGTAACAATTTACCATTTATTAAATATATATTATTTGGTATAATGTATATAGTTTTATAATAAGTAGGTGGTAAAAAATGAAGTTCATTAAAATCGAGGACTGTTATAAAGTTTATAAAAACGGTGTTACAGCTACTGCGGGGTTGAATTTAGAAATTAATAAAGGAGAATTTGTTTTTATAATTGGAGCAACAGGTTGTGGTAAATCAACATTAATAAAAATGCTTTATCGTGAAGAAAAACCTACAAAAGGAAAGGTTATCGTGGGAGGAATAAATGTTGCCAAACTTCGGAATCGTAAAGTTTATAAGTTAAGAAGAAAATTAGGAATAGTTTTCCAAGATTTTAAATTGCTTCCTAAACTTACAGTATATGAGAATGTAGCTTTCCCTTTAAATAGCATGGGACTTAAAAAGAAAGATATAAGACCAAGAGTTACTAAAGCACTGGAATTAGTTGGATTAAAAGAAAAAATTCGTAGTTTTCCAAGTGAATTATCAGCAGGTATGCAACAGAGAGTTTGTATTGCAAGAGCTATGGTAAATGGACCAAAATTATTAATTTGTGATGAACCAACAGGAAACTTGGACCCAGAAACATCTAAAGAAGTAATGGAAGTTTTAAATACAATTAATAAAGAACTAGGAACTACGGTAGTAATGGTAACTCATGATAAAGATATTGTTAATCGAATGAAAAAAAGAGTAATTTTGTTGGAAAATGGAGTACTCGTTAGCGATGAATTGAAAGGAAAGTATAAAGCCCATGAAAGCGTTTAGGATATTATTTCGTAGTATAAATGATGGCTTACGAAGTGTTTTTAGAAATTTTAGTTTAAGTATAGCTTCAATATTATGTACAACAATTACTTTAATATTAGTATCAATAGCTATCTTAATCTCAGTTAATGTTAATAGTTTTACTAAAGATTTGGAAAAAGATTTAACAATTATTGTCTTCATGGATAGAGATGCAACTAGTGATGATGCTACTAAATTAGAAAATAAATTAAATAATTTAAATAATGTAGATACAATTGAGTATGAATCAAAAGAGGATGTTAAAGCAGAGATGATGGGGGAATCTGATACTTTCAGTGCTATAATGGGAAGTTGGGATGAAAGTACAAATCCGTTACAAAATCAGTTTACAATCAAAGTTAAAGATGTTGAAGACTTGAATAAAACGGCTAAGACTATTGAAAAATATGATAAAGTTGATTCCGTTCAATATGGTGAAGGTATGGTCGAAAAGATGGTTTCATTATTTGGCTTTATTCAAAAATCAACAATTGTTATCGTAATTGCTTTAATAATTGTAACAGCATTCTTAATAAGTAATACAATTAAAATAACAATCTTTTCAAGAAGAAACGAAATTGAAATCATGCGTCTTGTTGGAACAGGGAATTTTGTTATTAGATTACCTTTCTTATTTGAAGGATTTTTCCTAGGAATTATTGGTTCTATTATACCAATACTAATTACTATTTATGGTTATATGTTAGCATATGATAAATTAGGGGGCTACCTATTTAGCAACATAATTAAAATGGTAAAACCTGTTACTTTAGTTTTCTATGTTGCTGCTATATTATTAGTAATCGGAGCTGTAGTAGGTATGGTTGGTAGCTATCGTTCCGTTAGAAAGCATTTGAAAATATGAAAAAGATATTTATTTGGGTACTCATACCCGTATTTCTATTTTCCTCTCTTTTTATGGTAAGTACAGTTTCAGCAGCTAAGAGACAAACTTTAGGTGATTTAAAAAATGAGCTTAATGCTTTGCAAAAGAAACAAGCTGATAACAATGCTTTATCGGCTAAAACAAAACAAGAAATTCAATCTAAAAGAAATTCTATTGCCTCAGCTAATAACGAAATAGAAGCTAATCAAAAAAAGGTTGAAGAAGCTAAGCAAAAAATTGCTGAAAGTGAAAAAGAGATTGAAAAAACTAACGCTGAATTAAATGACTTAATGCGCTATTTACAAATGACTAAAAGTGAAAATGTTTATTTAGAATATTTAGCTAATGCTTCATCTATTTCGGATTTAATTAAAAGAACCTCAGTTGTTCAACAAGTATCAACTTATCAAAAAGAAGAAATAAATCGTTTAGAAAATTTAATTAAAGAAAAAGAACAATTACAAAAAGATTTAGCAGAAACTAATAAACAATTAGAAGCACAAATAAAAGAATATGAAAAAAAGATTGAAGAGTTAGATAAATATGTTGCTCAATACGCGCAAATAGGTGTTTCTACTGCCCAAGAAATCAAAGCTCAACAACAATCTATAAAAATCTATGAACAACAAGGTTGTAAAGAAAGCGAATACATTGATGATTGTGTACAGAGAGTTAATTCTGATATGTTAGTAAGAGCGGATGGATTCTTAAGACCTTTTGCAGCAGGTAGAGTTAATAGTCTTTATGGACGTGCTGGAGGTCACTATGGAATTGACTTAGGCGGAGTTTCACAAGGACATAATGTTTATGCAACTGCTCCAGGTGTAGTAGCTGCAACATGGTATAAACAACCTTGTGGAGGAAATATTGTTTATATTCATCACAATGTTAATGGTCAGTCTTATACAACCGAATATGCGCACTTATTACAAATTAACGTTTCACCAGGACAAGTAGTCACAACTGCAACAGTCATAGGACTTCTAGGGGGAGGACCAAGTACTTGGAGTTATGATAGTTGTACGACTGGAGTTCATTTACATTATACAATTGCCACCGGCCATTATCTAGGAGTTGGTTCTAGCGGGTATAGGTCTCGTAGTACTTTCTATGCTAATTCAAAAGTTACTATAAACTCTTCTATAAGTGGACTTGTTAATCAAAAAGGATGGACATGGAATACAAGATAAAAAACATTGGTGTAAAAGCCAATGTTTTAATATTTATTTTTCTAATAATTTCAAGTAATTATCTTCTTTAATTTCTTCTGCATATATATGTTTGTCATTAGCAAATGTGGGAATATGATAGAATTTAGTAGTGTTGGATAATAAATCAGTATATCTTATAATGTAATAATTATCTTTAATATTATCAATAGTTATTTCTTGCCTAATTGGTCTTATATATTTTCCTCTTTCAAATCCTACTCTTTCTTTATTATAAATTTTGGTATGCGAAATTTTACTATTAATAAATTCTTGGTCTAAAGAATAAAATTGTTCATTTTTATAAGGATTTAGTTCTTTTAAGTTTTCTATATTTATATTCTTAGAAATGCTTAAATTATTATTCTTTTTAAAAATATAATAAGTTTTATAAACAAGCTGGTTTTTTGTTTTTTCATTTTTCTGGGTTGCTAAAGACCATAAACCATCTTTATTTCTACTTGCTTTGTAATTAAAAGAATTAAAATCATAATTTTGATTTTGGGAAAAGTACTCTACTTTATTACAGCAATAATCACAATTTATGATTATTTTATTTCCAAAACTATTATATATATCAGTAGAGATTTCTTCTTCTAGGTAAGATGGTAGGGAAAAATGTTCTAATAATTCAATAAAATATAATAATTTGTTACTTAAATAATTTAATTTAACACTAGTATTAATATAAAGTTTTAAGCTTTGCAAACTAGGTTTAATATTTTCTATTTTGCTTAAAAAATTATAAAATTCATCTTTATTAATTTCTCTTTCTCTTCCTTTATAATCTTTAATAATATAGAAAATATTTTCCTCTTTTTCAATTTTTTTAATTTCTAGGTTATCTTCACTATCAAGATAATATGTTTCTTTTTTTTCGTTATGATTATAGTAATTTTCTTGTTTATAAATTATTCTATCTAAATAACTTATTGTTTTGATTTTTATTAGATAATCATTATCGCGTTTTAAATATTTTTCATAAGTTGTACCTTTTAAAGTTATTTTGATTTTTTCCCCTTTTATCATTTTGCTAGTAACTGATTTTTCCCATTCTATTTCATCGTTATTAATTTTAAAGCTATAAAGTTTATTATCTTCATTAAAGCATTCTAAAGAAGTAGATGTAATATAAGTAGTATAAAAAGAGTTACTAAATTGTACGATGTCATCTACAATATTATTTTTATCTTCTATATTAATAGGTAATTTTGAAACATTGTCTTTGAGTTTATTTATTAAGCTTTCCATGAAATCCTCCTGTTTATTATATGTGTGGTTGCGGATGAATGATATATTATCATATTATACGATTAGTTGTAAATAAAATGTTGAAATTTGAACTTTAAATTCTGTTGCAAAAAGATATAAGAAATGTTATAGTATGTTCAACCAAAAAAGCAATAAAAAAATATAATGGTTCAATTAGGGAGTTTTGAAAGTTATGAAAATAGAAGAATTTAATAAAATGAATGAAGAATTAAATGAAGAAATTAATAAAAATAATGAGAAAATTATTATAAATAGTGAAAGAATAAACATACTTAATGCCAATCAGGCGGAATTAAAAGCAATAATAACCATTGCATTATCTGTACTTACACTTCTCGGATTGGTATTTGCAATAATTGCAGGAATAAAAGGAAATATACCAGCTTTTACTAGGTTTATATCTGGAAAAACATTTCCTCTTGTTATGGTTGGATGTTCTTTGGGAGTAGGGACTATTGGAAGAAAATTATTAGAGAGGAAAATAAAGTTAAAAGAAAAATTAAAATCATTTACTTCTGCTAATACCCATTCCGAAAAACTTGAAGAAAAAATAAAATATGAAATAGAATTAGAAAAAGCTAAAAATAGAAATAAAGCTATTCTACAATCACTAGATTCCTTAAAGTTAAGACAACTAATTTTGAAATCTTTAGCTAGTAAAGACAATATTAGTAATAAAAAAACACCCCAAACTATGAAAGAAGCTCAAAAAGAAGCTAAAGAACTTTCTGTCCTTTTAAAGGAAAAAGAAGAAGAATTAGATTTATTAACGAATCAAAAAGTTTTATACGAAAAGTTTTGGAGAATAAGATCTATAGTAGAAAGAGTTGTAGGAGCAATTGGTTGTGGGTTAATTGGTGGCTGTTTTACTATGGCGTGTTTTGACGTTCCCCTTTTATTATTACAAAATTATGGTTCGGTTTTTTCGGGTTTGTCATTTGTTTTGGCCCCATTTATCATAGGAACTGTGGGTGTGAGCGGATATGTGATAAAAAGAGATAAAGATAGTAAGAAAGTTTTTGATAATTTAAATGAGCAATTGGGAGAAAATGCATTACCTGACAAAGAAAAAAAAGCTTATGAGGAACTGAAAGATATTGATGCAAAGTTAAAAAGGAAGATAAGGGAAGTTAGTATCCTAAAAATTCAACTACAAGACCAAAAAAAAGTATTAGAATCATTTAAAAGTGCTGAAACTGAAAAAGAACAAATATTAGAACCATCAGTAGAACAAAAAAATACAATTCAAAATCCGAAAGAAGTTAATACTTATAATCAAGATTATTTATATGAATATATAGATAGAAGTCCATCTATTAATACTGATATGGAAACGGAAAAGGGTCCAACATTATCTTTAAGAAAAAAACATTAAATTATAATAAATAATTTGTTTTAAGGTTAATATATTTACACAAAAAAGGAAATTATGCTATAATTTAGTTGCTTTACAAGGAGGTGCAATATGAGAACATATAAGGCAAACTTGCCAAAAGGGGTAAAAAAGAAATTTGGTACTGTTCGTGGTGTAAAAGTAAAATTAATAAATAAAGACTTAGATAAAAAGAAAAAGAAAAAGAATTCTAAATAAAAAAGGAAATAATTCTTTTTTTTTGCATATATTTTTCTAGGTGAGACTATGTTTTTTAACAATATTCATACTAGAGTTCGTTATGTATTTTTAATAACAATAATATTATTTATTTTTATTATAGTTCGTGTATTTTATATTCAGGTCTTTAAGTACGATGATTTAAATAAATTAGCTGAATCTTTATGGAGTAGAAATTTACCAATAACAGCTGATAGGGGAGTTATAACAGATCGCAATGGGAAAGAGCTAGCCACTAATATTACGACTACTTCTTTAGTTTTAATTCCTAATCAAATTAAAGATAAAGATAGTACATCTAAAAAGCTTGCTGATATTTTAAATGTTAGTAAAGAAGATATGGATAAACATGTTAATAAGAAAACCTCAATTGAAAGAGTCCATCCTGAAGGAAGACAACTCGATTATAAAACAGCTGAGGAGATTGATAATTTAAAATTAGATGGTGTTTATTTAGTTAAAGAATCAAAAAGGTATTATCCTTATGGTTCTTTACTTTCACATGTTTTAGGATATGTAGGTATAGATAATCAAGGTTTGTCAGGAATAGAGTTAGAATATAATAAATATTTAACCGGTAGTGATGGCGCAATTAAGTATTTTAGTGATGGGAAGGGAAATAAATTAGAATTATCAGAGGTTTATGAAAAACCTCAAGCAGGAATAAATATTGCCTTAACAATTGATTTAGATATTCAACAAGCAATTGAAAGAGAACTTGATAATGTCATGAGTAAGTATTCTCCCGAACATGCTTTGATTATTGCGATGAATCCTAATACTGGTGAAATTTTAGGAATGTCATCAAGACCAAATTTTGACCCAAATAAATATGAAAATTATGATAATGAAACAATAAATCGTAATTTACCAATTTGGATGACTTATGAACCAGGAAGTACATTTAAAATTATAACTTTAACTGCTTCGATTGAAGAACAAACAATTAATCTATTTGAAGACCAATTTACTGATGGGGGATCTATTACAGTTGAGGGGGCAAGAATTAAATGTTGGAAAGCAGGAGGACATGGTACACAAACCTTTTTGCAAGTAGTTGAAAACTCCTGTAACCCAGGGTTTGTAGTAATGGGTCAAAAACTTGGAAAAACAAAACTATTTAATTACATTCATAAATTTGGATTTGGGACTAAAACAGGAATTGATTTGAATGGCGAGGCAACAGGAATATTATTTAAAGAAGAAAATGTAGGACCAGTAGAACTGGCAACTACAAGCTTTGGACAAGGTATTTCTGTTACACCAGTTCAGCAAGTTAAAGCAGTTAGTGCTGCCATTAATGGTGGTTCCCTTTATACGCCATACATAGTTGGAAGTATGCAAGAGCCAGAAACAAATGCCACAATAAAACAGGTAAAACCGAATAAAGAAGCACAGGTTATAAGTGAGGATACATCGGCTTTAGTTCGTCATGCTTTAGAAAGCGTTGTTGCAAATGGTAGTGGACGAAATGCCTATATCGAAAACTATCGAGTGGGTGGTAAAACGGGAACAGCTCAAAAAGTTTTAAATGGTAAGTATATGAGTGGTAATTATATCTTATCTTTTATTGGTTTTGCTCCAGCTAATGACCCCCAAATAGTAGTTTATGTCGCTGTTGATAATCCTAAAGGAGTTACTCAATATGGAGGTACGGTCTCTGCTCCAATTGCTAAAAATGTTTTACTAGATGCAATAAACATTTTAGGAATTAAACCTGATAAAAATGGAATGCCTAAAGAATATAATTATTTAGATACAAAATATGTAACTCTTCCAGATGTTGTTGGCAAAAGTATTAAAGAAGCTAATACTTTATTAAAAGGTTTTAAAGTCGAATATGCGGGAACAGGTGAAAATATTGTTTATGAATCACCAAATCCTGGTATATTTGTTAAAGAAGGTAGTACAGTTAAATTATTATTAGGCTAATTATGTAAAATAGTGTAAATACGTGATAATTTGTAGTTTTAACCATAGGAAGTTAGTAGTATAATGTTGTAGAAAGATGAGGTGTTTAAATGTTAATTCTAGCCAAATCGACAATGGCCATGATGTTAGGATTTGTTTTAGCCATTTTAACGGGATTAATCGCTATTCCTTGGCTAAGAAAATTAAACGCCAAACAAAGTGTTAGTCTAAAAATAAGTAAGTCTCATCTTGCTAAAAATGGGACACCAACTTTAGGGGGATTTATCTTTATCGTTCCCACTATTTTATCTTTAATCTTTTTATACTTTCGTAATAGTATTAATATAACTCATAACTTAATTATATTAGTTTTTGTTTTTTTAGCTTATGCTCTTTTAGGTTTTGTTGATGACTTTTTAAAAATTAAATATAAAAATAATAAAGGTTTAAAAATATCGACAAAATTCTTTTGTCAATTAATTATTGCATTAGTGTTTTTCTTTATTTTTATGCATAGTGGCGGAGAAGCCGTTTTAAAAATTACTTCTTTAGGTTTAACGATTCCTTTAGGTTGGGGATTTGGTTTATTTATTCTCTTTTTATTAGTTGGAACTTCAAATGCTGTTAATATAACAGATGGCTTAGATGGTCTAGCCGGAGGTCTTTGTGCTATCGCCTTTTTAGCTTTTGGACTTTTATCTTGGAATACAACTTGGATGCAAGGAAACCAAGAGATGGCTATTTTCTGTTTTGTTTTAGTTGGTTCGTTATTAGGCTTTTTACTATTTAATACGCATCCAGCTAAAGTATTTATGGGAGATATGGGTTCTTTAGCTTTAGGTGGAGCTTTGGCTACCATTGCTATTTTAACTAGACATGAATTATCTTTACCTTTAATTGGGGGCGTGTTTGTTATTGAAACTTTAAGTTCAATGATTCAAATAATATCCATTCGTAAATTTAATAAAAAAATATTTAAAATGGCACCCCTTCATCATCACTTTGAACAAATTGGTTGGAGTGAACAAGATATTGTTAAAGTATTTTGGGTAGTAGGTTTATTACTCGCTATGGCTGCTATAACTTATGGTGTTTGGATATAATTATAAATGAATTATTAAAAATTCAATGCATTTTTTTGACTCAATTATTATTGAGTTTTTTTATCATAATCTTTATGGAGGTAGTTGACATTATTATTTTATCTAATATATAATAAATGTTAAGGAATTTTGACAGCTAGTAATTGCCAAAAGGAGAGATTCATGCAAATTAATAATTTATCTTTATCGTTTGGAGTTCAGAAAATTTTTGAAGAGGTTAATTTAGTTATTCCCGAAAATGAAAAGGTGGGTATTGTAGGAGCTAATGGAGCTGGAAAAACAACTTTTTTTAAATTAATATTAGGAATTTTAAATCCTGATGAAGGGAACATAAGAATTAACAATAATTTTCGTATTGGTTTTTTACCACAAGTAATTGATGAGGATTTATCTATCAAAAACGAAACGGTTTTAGAATATTTACTTTCGGCAAGACCAATCGAAAAGCTAAATAATGAACTACAAAAAACATATGAAAAAATAGCAAATGAAAAATCTGAAGAAAACCAAAGAAAACTATTTACTAAAGTCGATAAATTACAATCTAAATTAGATTATTGGGGAGTATATTCCTATAGTAGTGATTTATTAAAAATAACGAACGGAATGCTTATTGATGACGAAATATTAAATAAAAAATTAACTCAGTTATCCGGGGGTCAAAAATCGAAAGTTGCTTTTGCTAGATTACTTTATTCTAAAGCAGAGATTTTATTGCTTGATGAGCCAACAAATCATTTAGATAAAGAAACGCGTGATTTTATTTTAGAATATTTAAAGAAATATAATGGAAGTGTTTATGTAATTTCCCATGATATTGACTTTTTAAATGAAATAACTACAAAAATATTACATATTGATAAACGAACGAAAAAAATTTCATTATATAATGGTAATTATTCAAATTATATAAAAGTAAGTGATGCTAAAAATAAAGCTTTAGAAAGTGAAGTAAAAAATCAAAATAAAGAAATAGAAAGACTACAAGCAATAGTTGATAAATATCATAGTTCTTCAGGAAAAAGAAAAAAAATGGCACAAGATCGAGAAAAAAAATTAAAAAAATTATTAAATAATAAAGTTGAACTAGCTCCTACAAACAAAAAAACAAAGTTTTCGATTGAAATAAACAGAGAAAGTGAAAGTCAACCTTTAAAAGTAATAGATCTTAATTTTAAATATGATAAAAGTTCGGAAAGTAATATTATAAATCACTTGACTTTTAGTTTAAATAAATCTGAAAAGTTTTTAATTGTTGGGTCTAATGGTGTGGGAAAATCAACACTTTTAAAGCTTATTGTGGGGCAATTGTTGCCGGATTCTGGGAATATAGAAATTGGCAAAAAAACGGATATTGGCTATTATGCCCAAGAGCATGAACTACTCAATAATAATGAAACGATATTAGATAATTTTAGCGATATTGATATAACTTTAAAAAAATTACGGAGTTATTTAGGTAGATTTTTATTTTATGGTGATGATGTATATAAAAAGGTTGGCGTTCTTTCTCCGGGAGAAAGAAGTCGTGTAGCTTTAGCAAAATTATCTTTGACTGGTGCTAATTTATTAATTTTGGACGAGCCAACAAATCATTTGGATCCTGAAACTCAAAAGATAATTGCTAATACTTTTAAAGATTTTCCAGGAACAATGCTTGTGGTATCACATAATCCTGATTTTGTTGATAATTTAGGAATAGAGAGAACCTTGAGACTTCCTGAAGGGAAAATTGATTATTATAATAAAGAACTTGTTGATTACTATCATGAATTAAATAATATCAACCCTAAGAAAGTTAAAAAAAGGTAAGTTATATGAGGAGTAATCATTATGAAGGAATTAACTTTACAAATCAAACCAGTTGGTAATTATTGTAATTTGAATTGTACTTACTGTTATGCAAACCCATTCAAAGAAAATAAATTTCATATATTAGAGTTAGAACTGTTAGATGAAATTGTTAAGCAGGCTTTTGAAATAACTGACAATTTAATTATTAGTTGGCATGGTGGAGAGCCAATGATGGCTGGATTAAAGTTTTATCAAAATTACATGAAAATTGTTAACAAATATAAAAAAAATAATCAAAAAGTTGTAAATATGATTCAAACAAACGCAACATTAATAACAGAAGAATTTGCTGAATTTTTTAAAGATAATAATTTTATTGTTAGTGTAAGCTTAGATGGAGATGAAAAATCTCATAATAAAAATCGACTAATTAACAAGAGTTTAGGGAGTTTTAATTTAGTTATGAGGGGAATAGAAATATTAAGAAAAAATAATATTAATCCACCTATAATTGCAACTGTATCTCAAAACACTTATGATGATTGTTTAAAAAATTTCCAATTTTTCGTTAATAATGGATTTAAGGAAATTAAATTTAGTCCTGTTTTTGATTCAACATCAGATAACTTTAGTATTTCGGATGATTTATGGAGTAATTATTTAATTAAAATTTTCAATAAGTGGATAGAAATGAAAAATCCAGAAGTTAAAATTAGAGAAATTGATGAGATATTAATGTGGTATGCTGGAACTGTTAATTCGTTGTGCTCGAATCGGGGAATGTGTTCTAAATGGATTTCTATTGATGATAAAGGCAACTTTTATCCGTGTGAATATTTAAGAAGCACACATTCCTATGGAAATATCAACACAATTAGATTAATAGATATATTTAAATCAAAACCATATAAAGATTTTGTCAAAAAAATAAATTATATACCTGATAAATGTCAAAAATGCAAACTATTTAATATATGTCATAATGGGTGCCCGGCAACTAGAATAAATAATGATCGATTGACTCACAATGGCATTTATGTTTATTGTGGTCAAAGACGCAGGCTTTTTGATATTATAGATGAAATTATAAAATGAGGGAGGTGAGGTTATGTCTAAAAAAGAATTTTTAAACTTAATTATTAATACAATCCGTGATGACAATAATAATAAAAAAACAAAAAATTGGCGTGGAACATTATCAAATTGGATTAAATGTTGATAAAAAAAGAACATTTTATAATTAGAAATGCAAATGATTTATTTTAGAATTAGAAACTCAAGCAATGAGTACTAGAGTTTCGAGTGTCGATAGACCTCGGCAAAAATATTATAAAGATAAAATCAAAATCATTTAAATAATTTGCACAAAATAATTTAGCATTACAATAATTTAATATTATTTTGAGTTTCCGTAAAAAAGAAAGAAAATAAAAAAATCAGGAAAATGTGGATAACTTTTTCTGATTTTTAATGCATAAATTGAGGAAAACTTCCGAAATATTTAGTATAATAAAATAAATCATAGAAAACAAAATATTGGAGGTGTTCCCTATGAATTATTTTACTACAATAACAAACGAAATGAAACGAGAAAGTGTAAATTTTTCTAAAAAAATGTCAAAAGGATTATCAAAACCAAATAAAAAGTTTATAGGAGATATGATATATGGCATAAGTGCAAGTAAAGATATTAAAATATCTAAAATAGCAGGATAATTACACGAAAGCATAAAACTAGGTAATACAATTGAAAGACTATGCTTACATTTAGAAAGTTTTGATGCCAAAGAAAAAACAAATGAGAACTATTATAAACATATAAGAACAATGATACCAGATTACCCAATAGGAATATTTGATGATAGTGATATAACAAAAATATATGGAAAAAAATTTGAAGATTTGGATTTAGTCAAAGATGGTAGTGCTCTAAAAGAAATTTATAAACCAGGATATCATATGTGTAATGCAGTAGTGCTTACTAAAAATATGAAACAACCAGCACCAGTGTATAGTAAAGTGTATTCGAGTAAAAGCAAAGATTTTAAAAGTGCTAATACAGAGACATATAAATGTATAGATGCTTTTAGAGAATGTGTAAAAAGAAAAAGTCTAATGGTATTTGATCGAGGATATGATGACTCTAAACTATTTAATTATGTAATAAATGGAGGAGATGATTTGTTAGTAAGATTAAAGAAAAATAGAATATTATTAGACATGTAAACCATAAATCATCCGAATTGTCTTTAAAATTTTTAAAATACGGAAACTTAAATTAATATTATAATTAATATTATATCTTGAATATTTTTAAATTAAGTGTATAATAACCTCATTAGAGGAGGAAATTATATGGCGGGTCCTATTGTTCATAAATATTTTTTTGACGATTGTGTTACTAATAGCGGTTTACAAACAACAGTTAAAAATAATAACAAGAATATTTATGCTCAAGGACATGATTTATTGCTTTATATTGATTTGTTCCATTTTTTACACAATAGAAATATTTCGCTTATTATGAGTAATTACAATTTTCAGGAATTTGTATATAATTATTTACATTTAACTTTGTTAAACGATTCAATCTATAATAGTTGTGATGTTAAATTGTTTTTATATGGATATATTTCTCATCATGTACTAGATAGTTACTTTCATCCTTTTATAATGCAATATGATTCAAATTATTTACCTGTTTATAATGAAAAATGGATACATGGTAAAATAGAAAGCATTTATGATACTAAGTTTATTGAAGAAAAAAGAGCAAATAATACAAATAAATATAAATGTTTTTTGGATTTTATTTATAAAGATTCTAATTCTTTACACCTTATAGGTAATGCTATAGAAAAGTCCGTTTATAAGACTTATAATATCATAGGATCAGGAGTTAAATTTGAAAAAGGTATTACAGGTTTTGCCAATCATATGAAATTGTACAGATATGATCCTCTAGGCATAAAGAAAAGAATTGCTTTAATTACTAAAAATATTGTTAGGATTGGTGCAGAAGATTTTTTTTATGATAAAAGTAATTTAAATGAATTAAAAAATTATACAAATGATAGTCATAATGTATGGATTAATCGTTTTAATAATAAATTATCATCCGATAATTTTGAAGATATTTATAAAAAGTCATTGGAAACTACTATTGAAATTATTGATAATATTGAAAACATATTAAAAAATAATAGCCTAATGGGTTATCCAAAATTTAGTAAAATAATACCTAATGTATCGGCAATAACGGGTGATAAGTGTGGTAAAAAATTAAAGTTTATAAAAAACTATGGGGGAAAAATAAGATGAAAGAAAAAATTAATTTAATAACTAGTCTATTATGTTTAGTTAAAGAAATGTTGATAAATTTTAATAACCTTAATGATGATATTAAAAACAATTATGATATTTGTCAAAAAATATGTTACCAAGTTATACAAAGGACACATATAGATTTAAATATAATCAATCATAAAAATATACCAGTGGATAGCAATTTTTTATTAGTAAGTAATCATCGAAGCTTTTTTGATATATTGCTTTTACTATCTACTATAGGGCAGCCTCTTGGCTTTGTTGCAGCCCAAGAATTATATAACATACCAATATTAAAAACATACATGAATTCATTAGAATGTATTGCTGTTGATAGAAATACTGAAAGTAGAACAAAAATAAAAAAACAGCTTAATGATATATATACTTATTTAGCAAAAAAGAATTTGATTTTATTTCCAGAAGGGCAATGTAATTATGCTAATGATGAATTACTTAAATTTAAAAAAGGCTGCTTTACAAAATTACGTGACTTAAATATATTTATAGTGCCGACATATATTAATATAAATAGTTTTTCTCATATCGGCAAATGGTATGTACCAAAAAATAAAGTTGATATTTCTTTTGGCGAACCATTTCGTCCTTTAGATATTAACGAAAAACCTACTACTTCGGAGCTAGTAGATTATACTAGAAAAAAAATAATTGATTTAAAATAAAAGAGTGTAAAAAAAATGTTTTTATATTCTTTTTATTTTTAAAGAAAGATAATATATGGTACAATTTATTTGAAATATAGGTGATTGTATGCTTAATAGTTTTATTTTTCAAATATGCAGTTTATTTTTCATAATTTTAATATCTATAATTTACTTTTTTAAAAAGAAAATTAAAACTATTGAGAATCAAGTTTTTAAATATTTACTGTTGTTTAATTTTATATTACTTATTTCTGATATAGTCAGTGTTTACTTTATTTATCATATGAAACAATATCCATTTTTAAATTTATTTTTTGGTAAGTTATATCTAATGATTTTGATTTTGTGGGAAGTAACATTACTTATTTATGTGTTTGTAATTTCCGAAAATAAGAATGGAGAAAAAAATTTAGATAGATATCCTCTTCTATTAAGTGGGATAATTTGGATCATCAGTTGTATTTTGATAATGATCTTACCATTAAATTTTGTAAGTGAATCAAATTTTGTATATTCTTATGGCCCTGCTGCTTTATTTACTTACTGTCTAACAGCGTTTGTAATGCTAATATGGATTATAAGATTATTTTCTAGATTGAGTATTATTAAAAAGCAAAAATATACACCTTTACTTTTATACATTGGTATGATGATTTGTGGAGCTTTAGTTCAGTTTTTTGAACCTTCACTATTAGTAGTATCATTTGTTATTTCATATGTAACATGTATTATATATTTCACTATTGAAAACCCTGATGTAAAAATGATCGAACAATTAAATATTGCTAAAGACATAGCTGATAAAGCCAATAATGCTAAAACTGAATTTTTAAGTAGTATGTCACACGAGGTAAGAACACCTCTTAATGCTATTATGGGATTTTCAGAAAGTTTAAAAGAAGAAAATTTAAGTGAGAAAGCTCAGGAAGAAGTCAATGATATCATTAGTGCATCTAATTCACTATTAGAAATAGTAAATGGTATTTTAGATATATCTAAAATAGAAGCTAATAAATTAGAAATTGTTGATAATGAATATGATGTTTATAAAATGATTAATGATCTTAAAAATTTAACAAAAGCTCGTATTGGTACTAAAGATGTTGAACTAAAGGTTAATATAGATCAAACTTTACCTCAAGTATTATATGGGGATGAGATTCGTTTAAAACAAATTATTTTAAATCTACTCACTAATGCAGCTAAATATACTGATAAAGGGCAAATAGAATTTAATATAAATTGTGTATTTAATCAAGATATTTGTCGTCTTATTATTTCCGTTAAAGATACAGGACGAGGAATAAAAGAAGAAAATATAAATAAATTATTTACCAAATTTGAAAGATTAGATGAAAAAAATTCAACGATTGAAGGAACTGGATTAGGTTTAGCTATAACTAAAAAATTAGTTGACTTAATGCAGGGGAAAATAGTTGTGCAAAGCAAAGCTAATGTTGGTTCTAATTTTATGGTATCTATTGATCAAAAAATAGTAGCTAATCCTACTCTAAAAATTGAAAAAGAAACTATAATTAAAGAAACAACTAATAATTACAAAGATAAGAAGATTTTAATAGTTGATGATAATTTATTAAATTTAAAAGTAGCAGTCCGTTTATTAGAACCATATGAAATGAATATTGAAGAAGCGGATAATGGCGATGATGCTATAAATAAAGTTAAGCAAAATTTAAATTATGACTTAATATTACTTGATGATATGATGCCTCATAAAAGTGGAGGAGAAACTTTAGAAGAGTTAAAACAAATTCCTAATTTTAATATACCGGTAGTAGTTTTAACTGCTAATGCAATTGAGGGTATGAAAGAAAAATATCTAGAAATGGGATTTGATGATTACTTAGCTAAACCGATAATTAAAGATGAACTTAAAAGAGTACTACAAAAGTACTTGAATAAATAAAAGTATTATTTGAGTAATCCTTATTAAGCTATTTTAGTATTTAATAAAAAAAATTAAATAGTATGATACCTAGTTTAGAAAATATATATAAGTAATACATATTATAACCGATTTTAAAAAATCGTAAATTTATTGTAAAATAGTAATGATTTTGTTGTTTTTGCTTAAAAACATGATTTATAATTTATTCAGAAAGGAGTTTTAAAAATATGAATGATAAATTTCCAAATTCTTATGAAACTTTTATAGAATATTTAAATAATGCAAGTGAGGAAGAACTTAAAAAGTTACATGATGAATTACAAGAAGGTCGTTCGGAAGACAACTTATTATATAAAGACGGAATAAATCCCCAAAAATTATCAGAACCTTATGAAACAGCTTTAGAATATTTAAGCAATGCAAGCGAAGAAGAACTTAAAAAATTGCGCGATACACTACAAGATAATCCAAATAGGGATGTTATATATGATTATTTAAAAGATATTCATAAGGTTTCTGCAGATGAAGATACTTATAATGAAGAAGGAAGAAAAAGATGAAACATCGTCATAACAATGATAGATGTTTTTTGGTATGAAATTTTTTATTTTTAAAAAGACATTATTATGTTACAATTAAAATAAAGAAGGTATTGATATGAAAGATGTTGAGGTATTAACTTCAGGCGGGGTGGATGTTAAAGCAAGTTTAGAGCTTTTTGGCGAGATGAGTATGTATGATGCAACTTTAGATGATTTTTTGGAAGGAGTCGGGCCAAAACTTGAAAGACTTAAAAATTATAAAGAAATAAATGATATGACTAATTATGCTATCGAAGCCCATTCTTTAAAAAGCGACGCACGTTATTTAGGATTCACAAAATTAGCTGCACTTGCTTATGATCATGAACTTAAAGCCAAGGATGCCGATAGATTTTATGTTGCTCAACATTATGACGAGTTAATAACAGAAACAAAAAGAATAATAGATTTAGTTAAAAAGTATATAGGAGGAATTACAGAAGAAAAAAGTAGCGATATTCCTAGTAACAATCCTCATAAAGCCATTTTGGTTGTAGATGATTCTGATATAATTCAAAAATTTATTGAAAGAATTTTTAATAAGACTTATCAAGTTTATTTAGCAAATGATGGAAAAGAAGCTATAGATATTATTAAAAATCAGTCAGAAAAAGAAATTGTAGCTATGCTTTTAGATTTGAATATGCCAAATGTTGATGGTTTTGAGGTTTTAGAGTATTTTAAAAATAATGATTTATTTAAAGAAATACCGGTATCAATAATTACGGGAGATGATTCTAAAGACCGAGTAAATAGAGCTTTTACTTACGCAATTGTTGATATGATTGTTAAACCATTTGATGAAAATAATATAAAAAGGGTTATTGAAAAAACTATCATTAATAAATAAGAAAGAGAAGGATTATATGGCCAAAACTAAAAGAAAAAAGAAGAAGAAATTAGGAATCTTTTTAGTAATTTTATTACTATTATTAGTTGCAGGAGGAGCGTATTATTATTTCTTTATGTATAATAAAGAAGAAAAACCAACTCCTAAAAAAGAGGTAAAAAAATTAAAAATAATTGATGAAGATTCTAAGAGTAGACCCATTGCCATCATGATTAATAACCATAACCAAGCGCGTCCATACCATTCTGGATTACAAGATGCTTACATTGTATATGAGATGGTTGTCGAGGGTGGCATAACAAGAATGATGGCCATATTTAAAGACCAAGATACGGACAGGATTGGTTCGATTCGTAGTGCCCGACATTACTTTTTAGATTATGCTTTAGAAAATGATGCTGTTTATGTTCATTGGGGTTGGTCTCCTCAAGCCCAAAGTGATATCAAGACTTTGGATGTTGATATTGTAAATGGTTTAACTTATGAAGGGAAGTATTTCTTTAGAGACAAAAATCTTCGAGTTTCTAGTGAACATACAGGGTATACTTCAATGGAAATGATAAATAGTGCTATTTCCAAACTCAATTATGATGATGAAACAGATCGTAAAACGCTTTTAAATTATAGTGTTGATAATATTGATTTAGCTAATAAAGAAGGAGCAATCGTTGCTAATAACATTGAAATCCCTTATTCTACTTATTTAAAAACAAGTTATACTTATGATGCTGAGGCTAAAGTTTACTTGCGAACTGTAAACGGAGCTATCCATAAAGATTATATTACGGGTGAACAATATACAACTAAAAATATTATTACTTATAAATTGCCAAATAGAACTATTGATTCTAAAGGGCGCCAAGATATTGACACAACTGGAAGTGGAGAAGGGTACTATATAACAAATGGTTATGCTATTCCTATAACTTGGGAGAAAAGTTCTAGAAGTGCAAAAACTAAATATAGATATGAAAATGGTGAAGAAATTGATGTAAATGATGGAAATACTTATATTCAAATTCAGCCTGAAAATCAGGAATTATCTATTTCCTAAAATAGTAATATATTATACGAGGAGGATTATTAATGAATAATTTTATTACTTTTCTAACTGATAATTATATATGGTTTTTAGTTATAACTATAGTTCTATTATTTTCGTTAATTGGATATTTAGTTGAGAATAGTAAATATCCTAAGGAGCCAAAAGAACCGAAGATAGAAAAGGAAAAACCTATAAAAGAAGAAAAACCACCAAAAGAGCCAAAACCTAAAAAGGAAAAAAAGAAAAAAGATAAAAAGAAAAAAGGGCAAGAAGATATAATAGCCGATAATACACCAACTGTTGAAGAAGCTATGAGAATGGAACAAGAAAATAGTAAATCGGAAGAAATATTGTCATTAGATTCCAAAGTAGAAACTCCTCAAGTTCTAAACAACAACGATTATGATCTTCCTTTAATGAAAGATGAAAGCCCAAAAGAAGAAATAATTGATGAAAAACTTTAAAAATTGGTATGTAAAATTACTAATTTTTCTTTTGAGTTCTTGAATAAAAAATGATAATAGAGTATACTATTATTAGAATTAAAGGGTGATATTATGGCAGTGATAAAAGATATTATAGGAAGAGAGATACTAGATTCAAGGGGAAATCCCACAGTAGAAGCTGAAGTTATATTAGATAATGGTATTCAGGTTAGAGCTTCAGTACCAAGTGGAGCATCCACTGGTTCTAAAGAGGCTATAGAGCTTCGTGATTTAGATAGAAGCCGTTATCATGGAAAAGGTGTGTTAAAAGCAGTTACAAACATTAATACTAAAATAAAGGATGCACTTATTAATCAAGAATTGGACCAACCAAAAATTGATAATATATTAATCAATTTAGATGGAACAAAATATAAAAGCAATTTAGGAGCTAATGCTATTTTAGCAGTATCACTTGCTTGTTTAAAAGCTGGAGCTAGAAACGAAGGGAAAAAACTTTATGAGTATGTTTCCGCCGGACAGGTATCTTTACCTATTCCAATGATGAATATTATAAATGGGGGAAAGCACGCTGATTCAGGGTTAGAAATTCAAGAATTTATGATTGTTCCTGTTATGCCAAGCTTTAAAGAAAGATTAAGAGCGGGTTCTGAAATATTCCACACTTTAAAAGACATTTTAAGTTCTCAAAAGAATATAACATCAGTAGGGGATGAAGGTGGTTTTGCTCCTAAACTAACAAGCAATGAAGAAGCTTTAGATTTAATTGTCAAAGCTATTAAAGAAAGTGGTTATATTCCTAAAAAAGATGTATATATTGCTTTAGATGTGGCGGCTAGTGAAATTTATAATAAAGATACTGATACATATACCTTAAATAAAAAACAAATGACTTCTAATGAACTTATGATTTACTATCAAAAATTGGTTTCCGAATATCCTATAATTTCGATCGAAGATCCATTTAACGAAGATGATTTTGAACATTTTGCGGCTTTAACTAGATTATTAGGTAATAGAGTGCTACTTGTAGGAGATGATTACTTTGTTACTAATAGTATCTTTTTACAAAAAGCCATTGTTCAAAAAGCGGGAAATGCTATTCTTCTAAAAGCTAATCAAATTGGTACAATAACTGAAATGATTGATACAATTATGCTTGCTAAGAAAAATAATTATCAAATGATTATTTCCCATCGTAGTGGAGAAACTGAAGATACTTTTATAGCTGATTTAGCAGTTGGATTAAATATTCTTTATATAAAAACAGGTTCTTTATGTCGAGGAGAAAGAATAGCTAAATATAATCAACTGCTTCGTATTGAAGAAAACTTAATAAAAAAGGCTAGTAAAAATTAATATTACATTTGTTAAATATTTATATTATAAAATTGGATACAGGGCTAAGCTTTTTATTGAACTAGTTTTCTTGTTTAGTTAGTGATGCAGAAAAAAAGAGTAAATAAATAAAAAAAGGAAAACTTTATGAAAATTAAGAATAAAAAAAGACATAAAGTTTTTTT
>CANPXJ010000025.1 GCA_947585915.1 uncultured Bacilli bacterium
TTAGTGGCACAAAGCTTTCCGTCATTTTTTCACCTCCTTTCTACTTATATTATTATAGAAAAGTTGGTGATTTCCTTTTAAAATTATAATTTATAAAAAGAACTCTCATTACTAGAGAGTTCTTACTAAAATTATTTATATAATTTTAATATTAGTTAAATCTTTTCTTTAATCCAAATCCTAATGCTATGCCACTAATAGCAACTAAAGATACATAAGTTAAAATTTTATCTGATGTGTTAGGATTATTTTCAGATATTACTACATCTTTGTATTGAGCAGTTAACTCTAAATCACTTGTTACTTTTGTATTTTCATCATAAACTGTACCATCAGCTAAGACAAAATTTACAAAAGTTTTTCCATCAACAGCATTTTTAATTGTATCTAAGTTAATTGATTCAGCAAGTGTTTTTCCATCTTCAACAGCAATTTTTTTTGTATTACCATTATAATTAATAGTTACATAATAAATTGCAGGAACAGTCTCATTAATAGTAGCCATTACTTTTTCGTTTTTATTACTTTCAAAAATAACATTATTATTTTCATCTGTAACTACAACTTGACCATTATGAGTATAAATTTTGTCTGTAGTATTTTCGGTATTTTCTATTTCATATTTTGTGAAAGTAGATCCATCATTGATAGCAATCCAAATAACATTTTCTGTTTGTGAAGATTGTAATTTACCATCCATAACTAATTTAGGTGTGCTTGTAGTCTTATTAGAAATTTCTATACCATTATTAGATGTTTCACCATTATGACCTAAAGTTAAATTTCTAATTACAACAGTACCACCATTTGCAAGTATTCCACCAAAGTTACAATTTTCAACTGTAACTCCGTCTAATATTAAAGTAGCACCATTATATGATTGAGCACCATATTTCTTGCTATTTGTAAGTTTTAGATTTTTTAAAGTTACATTAGCTGTAGAACCAGTTGCTGTAATTAATGATTGGTCACTTTTGTCGCTATCTAGCCATCCTTCATCTGAAGCACTAATGGTATGACCATTACCATCAATAATAACTGTTCCTGTAATACCAACATGTTTAGTTAAAACAATATCAGCATCCAAAGTAATAGTTGTTGGTCCGTCACTATTTTGATTTGCTTCTTCTATAGCGTTAACAAAAGATGTTTCATCCATACCTTCTGCTTTACAAACACCAGGTATTAATAACACGGCAATAGCTACAACAAAGCTTAACAATCCTTTTAAATTTTTCATCTTATTCTCCTTTCTTATCCTCATTATAACCCCCCCCCAAGAAGAAAGTCAACTCAAATTATTCGTCATTTTACACGCTATCATATACATTTGCAAAATAAATTATTTTAAACACTTAAAAAGGATATTAGCCTTCTAATATCCTCATTAAAATTTCTATTAACTCTGAATCTGTAACTTTTTTTATATATAGTTCTCCATTTTCTAAAATTTCTTCCATTACTACATTATCAGTGGTATTTTCTTTTTGTGCTAAAGCATATTTAACGCCACCGTAATATGTTATGTTATTAACTATATACCTATCTTTGTTTTCAAGAGTTATGATTGTATCTCTAGCTATTTCCATATCCTTTTTATTCCCTTCTTATGCTATTTTTTTAGCTCTTATATCCCCATCAATTTTTAATTCTTTTGCAAACGGTTCAAAAACAAAACCATTGAAGACATCATTATTATTTTGTTCTGTTATTTCTCCTTTTGTTTCTACAAATAATGGCTCTGCACTAATAACCTTTATTTTAGCATCCTCTGGTGCTTGTTCATTAGGTGCCTCAACACTTTTTTGTAGTGGCTCTACGCTTATTACTTTCATTTTTTCATCAGGTACAGGCAATTGTTGCTCATCATTTTTTGTCTCTATAGATGTCTCTTTTTCCTCTTTTATTAAAGGTTCAATATTAATAACCTTTATTTCAGTATCTTCGGGAGCTTGCTCCGTTGGTGCTCCAATTTTTAATTGTGGTTCTACACTTGTTACTTTCACTTTTTCATCAGTTATAGGTATTTGTTGTTCTCCACTAGGTTGTTCTATTGATTCCATTTTATCAGTATTTATTGTAACCCCCTCATTAATTAATTCACTTTTCGGAGGTTCTATTTCTAATTGTGGTTGAACACCTATATTTGGTTCAGATATTAAACTTTTATCTTTTTTTGGTTCTAATGGAGCAATCAAATCTTCTATTGTAATTTTAGCATCCTTTTTCTCTTTCTTCTTTTCTTCTAAAGGATTTGTAAGTTCAACACTATCTAATGGCTTTAGTAAGTCATCAAGAGGACTTTTAGGTCTGACAATTTCCTCATCTGGTTTTTTAGAATTTTCTACATTATCTAATGTATTCAAAATATTTTCAAAAGGATTGTGCTCTTCTTTTTCTTCATAATTTTCTTCTAATTCTCTTAAATCAAGATCTAAATTAATTCCTTTATCATTATTTTCACCTTGAATTTGTTGAGCTACATCAAGATACCCATTTAACGAATCAATACTATCTTTAACATCTTTCTGACTTATTTCTTGATCAGGGATATCTAATGAAGTAATACTTTCTAAATCAATTTCTTTAGGTTTAATAGTTTCTTCTTGTTGTTTTATTTCAACCTTTGGTTTTGGATATAATCTTTTTACTGTTTGCTTTATTTCATTAACTAATTGTTTAACATTATAATTACAATATTTTAAGCGCTTTTCTAACCATGTAATGTTATTATTTATGGTTTCAAACTTATATTCATCCAAACTCTTAGCAATGACATCTGTATAACCTTTATGTTCTTTTTGACTTACTTCAATTGCTTTTTTCTCTTTTTCGTATTCTTTAATTTGATTATCTATTTCTTTAATTTGTTGATTATAATTATCTGACAATCTAATTATACTTGATATATTTTCTGGGTATCTATCAACTAATTCTTCTTCAATATCAGCTACTTTTTGCATTTTCTTTTGTTTTAACTTCATATTAGCCAATTCTTTAGAATCTACTAGTTCATCCATGCCCTTAAAATAATCATCAATGCTATTTAATGTTTGTTTATGTGCATCTTGTAAATTTATATGATTAGCAAGTAAAGTTGTTTTTAACTCTTCATTTGCTTCTAAAGCTTTTTCTAAAGTTTTTCTTTGTTGGTTTTTACTATCAATAATAGCTTGTAAATCTTTTATTCTTGCATCTTCACTAGGCAAAACATCTAAACTATAACTACTTTCTTTTACCTTTTTTAATAGTTTATTCTGAGCCTTTTTTAATTTATTATATTCTTCATTTAATTTTTCACTATTACCATTACGGATTACTTTTGCCATATAAGGCTTACTTAAAGCTAAAGTAGATAATTCCTCGATTAATTCTAATATTTCATCTAAATTATCTTGATTATTAATTTTTTCTTTTATTTTATTCGCTATATAAATAGGTGAGTGCTCTATTTCATTTTTTCTAGCTACTAAATTATTTTTCTCTTCAATCTTAGTTTGCATTATTTTTTCTTTATCTTTAATTAATGTATGCTCGTTTAAATATTTAGAAGAAGATAATAAAAGTTCATATCTATTTATTTCTTCTTGGCATTCTTGAATTTTTCTATTTAAATCTTCTTTCTTGTCTTCATAAACTTTAATACTATTAATTTTTCTTGTTTTTTTGGTATTTATTTCTGCTAATTCTTTTTCAATTTCTTTAATATTACTGTCAGTTTGATCTATATAAGAATTAAGTTGTCTTCCTCTAGCAGTATTATTTAAATTAATTAAATAACTAGTTAACCTTTCTTTTTTTATTGTTAAATTGCTTTCTATATTAGAAAGTTCTTCAACATAAGCTTGATTTTCTTCTAATGTTTTATCGATTTCCGTTAATTTTTTTTCAAATTCAGTTATTTCATTTTTAGCTGTATCTAAGCTATTTTGATAAAACCCTTTTACTCTATCATAATCGGCACTACTTGGAGTGAACATTTCTATTTCTTTGTCTTTATCTTCAATTTTTTTATTAATGTCATCTAGCTCAATAGATAACGCTTCTAAATCAGTATCAGCTATAGATGCCATATCTGCAAGATAATCAAGTCTGATACTTATATCATTTATGTCCCTTTTTTTGTTATCCATAGAGCACTCCCTTATTCTATACTACTAAAATAATAACACATAATTTTTCTTAATGCAATAATATTAATGTATTGAAAATATAATTAATATGAGGAGATACTATGCCAAAATTTCCACCAAATATAAATCCAGAACTTTTTACCGTCATTGGTTGTATTGTTGGCCTAATTGTCGAGGATGATTACAACGCAAATGAGCTTAATTCAATTGGGAACTGGCTTATTTTAGTTGGTCAAGTTTTACTCACAACAGCAGCCCAGCAACAACTTATTAATGCTAGGTATTCTAATAACGAAGGCAGTAACATTAAAAGTGATGCTAATAATCACTATACTAAAAACCAAGAAAAAGCTAATCAAAGTGATTTAAATAATTTAGCACGTACCATCGAAATTATGGCTCAAGAAATAAACAAATTAAAAGAGCAATAATTTACTCTTCTAATAAAAAGTCAATCAAATTTTTAATTTTTATTCCTTTATAATCGTTATTAATAGTTTTATCCATTGTTAAAATTATTTTTTCATAATTATCATTAATACTTTCTAAGCTCCTTAATTCCCTCTTTAAAGTTTTTTCATCTTTTAATGTTAAAGTTACTTGAAAATATTTTAATTCTTCTATATTTTCAGCAATAAAATCAATTTCAAAATCATTTACTTTGCCAATGCTCACTTTATATCCCCTTCTTAAAAGTTCAAAATAAACAACATTTTCAAGTAAATGTCCCTCACTTATATTTCTAAATCCTAGCATTATATTTCTAATCCCTAAATCAGCTAAATAATATTTACCTAAAGTTTTTAAAATATTTTTACTTTTAACATCAGTTCTACTAGATTTATATAATATAAAAGCATTTTCTAACATTTTAATATAGTTATCAACAGTTTGATGATTAGTTTTCACCACTATTTTATTACTATTTAAATAATTACTAATTTTACTTGAAGAAATAGTACTTCCTATATTAGCACAAATATATTTTAAAATATTTTCTAATAGAACAACATCTTTTAAATTATTCCTTTCAATAACATCTTTTTTTATTATTGTATTATATATATCAGTTAAATAATTTAAAACTAAATCATTTTTATCTTTAATAAAAGTTATAGCTGGAAACCCACCATATTTTAAATACTCATAAAATTTATCTTCAATATTTGTTCTATCATAATTATTGAATATTAAATATTCTTGAAAAGATAAAGGATATATTTTAATTTCAATATATCTTCCTGATAATAAAGTCGCAAGCTCACTAGACAAAAGATAAGCATTTGAACCAGTTATGTAGATATCGACATCAAAATCAACTTTTAAAGAGTTAATAGCTTTTTCCCAACTATCAACATTCTGGATTTCATCTAATAAAATATAATTCTTCCCCTTAGCTAATCTATCTTTGATGTATTCATATAGTTGTTTATAATTAGTTATATCATCAAACATAGCTGATTCAAAATTAATATAAATAATGTTTTTTTCTTTAATCTTTTCTTTAATCAAATAATCTTTAAACATTAATAATAAAGTAGATTTTCCACATCTTCTTATACCAGTTATTACTTTAATGAATTCTGTATCTTTAGCATTGATTAAATTATTAAGATACTTTTCTCTTATTACCATAATTATCACCATTTTAAGTATAAATCCAAAGCAAAAGTTTTGCAAGTGTATTTGCAAAGCTTTTGCTTTTTGTGATTTTTTGCAATTGTAAAATGTTTATTTATATTTTACTTATTTAAATTATCTTCAGAATTATTAACATTATTTAACGTATTTTGATTACTAGCATTTTTCCCTTCGGCAATACCTTGAGTAATACCTTTTGCTAAACCTTGTCCAATTGTTCCAGCAGCATTACCGATAGTTGGTGCCATTTTTTCAATACCTTCTTGAGCAACTGGCATAGTTTGTTGAATACCAAAGGCCATTATCTCTCTTCTTTTAGCAATAAAATAAATTGAACCTGATATCATAAGACTTAAAATTAGGATAAATCCTCCGCCTATATAATAATATATATTATTCCACAAATTCGTATCTAAATTACCTAATTTTGAATTTAGCGAAGAAACTTCACTTTGACATTTAGTGTTCTCAGCAAACCAATTAGGATCCTGCATATCTAATGAATCACATTCATATCGTTTATCAGCAATTTGTTTTTCTAATTTTTCTTCGTTTTTAGCAATATTTGCTTTTTCAGTGTTATATCTCATTATACCAGTAGCAATTAAACCTCCACCAAGAATTATTCCTACAACTAATATTATAGCTGCAATCATAACTAATTTATGTTTTGATTTTTGAAATTTCTCTTCATTTAAATATTCTTCTTTTTTAGGAATAGTTTGTTCATTCATTTTAAAACCTCTTTCTTACTCTTCTTATTTTTATATTAACATAACTCAGAATAACAAAACAGAAAAAAATAGCACTTTACATTTATAAACGTAAAACCTAATCGCAAAAAAAAAGAACTAAACTAGTTCTAATTTTACTTCTAAAGCATCGTCTCCGATTCTTTCTTTTAATTTAATAATACGAGTGTAACCACCATTTCTTTTTTCATAACGCTTAGCTAAATCATCAAAAACTTTACTTACTACTTCTTTATCATTATGTAAAAATGCTAAAGCTTTACGACGCGAAACTAAAGTTCCTCTTTTTCCATAAGTAATCATTTTATCAACAAACTTACGAACTTCTTTAGCTCTAGCTTCTGTAGTTATAACATATTCATTTTTAATAACATCTTTGGTAATTCCAGCAAGCATGCTACGACGAATTCTTGATTCTCTACTTAATTTTCTATATGCCATGTTTTACCTCCTTACTCGTGGAACTCAAGTCCCAATTCTTTAACTTTATCAATAACTTCTTTTAATGATTTTTTACCTAAATTACGTATTTTGGTTACTTCTACTTCTTTCATTGAAATTAAATCTTGAACAGTATGAACACCAGCTCTTTTTAAACAGTTATATGCTCTTACAGAAAATTCGATTTCTTCAATAGGAGTTTCTAAAGTCTTAGTAATTGTATCAATTTTCTTTTCGGCCATCATTCCTGAAAAATCACTTATAGAATTTAAATCAGTAATAATATTGAAATGTTCAATTAAAATTTTAGCAGCCAAAGCCATTGCTTCTTCTGGAGTAGTTGCACCATTAGTATATACTTCCATTACTAACTTATCAAAGTTTTCATTTTGACCAACACGAGCTGGTTCTACTTCATAAGCAACTCTTTCAATTGGTGAATATAAGGAATCAATTGGAATCGTTCCTATTTCGGGATTTTCAAGTAATTGTTTATTCTCTTTTGAATCAACATAGCCACGACCATTAGAAACAGTCATTTTAGCATCTATCTTGCCACCTTTAACTAAATTACAAATAACTAAATCTTTATTAATAATTTCAATATCAGCATCTGTTTCAATATCTCCAGCTGTAACAGGTCCTTCTTTAGAAGCACTTAATCTAATTACTTTATCTTCATCAGCGTGATTTTTTAAAACAATACTTTTTAAAGCAAGAATAATAGCTGTAACGTCTTCAACAACGCCATCAAGCTTTTGAAATTCATGCATTACACCATCAATTTTAACACTGGTAATTGCAGTACCTGGAAGTGATGATAACATTACACGACGTAAAGCATTACCAATTGTCGTACCAAATCCTCTTTCAAGTGGTTCTAATACAAATTTTCCATAATGGTTATTATCCATATATTCTACTATTTTAAATTCTGGTTTATCAAATTTTATATTCATTTTTAAAATTCCTTTCCCCTATTTAATTTCTTGGACGTTTTGGTGGACGACATCCATTATGTGGTATTGGTGTTTCATCAGAAATAGATGTAATTTCAAGTCCAGCTGTTTGTAATGAACGGATAGCGTTTTCACGACCTTGTCCTAGTCCTTTAACTTTAACTTCAACTTTTACAACTCCACAATCCATTGCGGCTTTAGCGGCAGCCTCAGCAGCAAGTCCGGCTGCAAAAGGAGTTTTTTTCTTGCTTCCTTTATAACCGATAGTTCCTGATGATGCCCAAGCAATAACGTTTCCATCCTTATCAGCAATACTAACAACTGTATTATTAAAAGTTGAATGAATGTGAGCAACAGCCTCAGGAATATTCTTCTTTACTTTTCTTTTTCTTCTATTATAAGCCATTATTTAACCTCCTATTTACCTACTTTTTTCTTGTTAGCTACTACTTTACCTTTACCCTTACGAGTACGAGCATTACGAGATGTTCTTTGTCCACGAACAGGTAATCCTTTTTTATGTCTTACACCTTGGTAACTATTAATTTCCATTTTATTTTTAATATTCATTTGAATTTCACGACGTAAATCGCCTTCAACAATGTTTTTGTCGACTTCACTACGTAAGGTAGCAACTTCTTCATTTGTTAAATCTTTACATTTTTTAGTAGTATCTACTTTAGCATTTTCACATATAGTTTTTGCTAAATTACGTCCAATACCATAAATTGCAGTTAAACCAATAACTACATGTTTTTCATTTGGTAATTCAATATTTTTAATACGTGCCATATTTCCTCCTAATTAACCTTGTCTTTGTTTGTGTTTTGGATTTTCACAAATAACCAAAGTTTTTCCTTTTCTTTTTATAATTTTACATTTTGCACAAATCGGTTTTACCGATGGTCTAACTTTCATAAGTTTACCTCCTATTATCTTTTATTCCAAATAATTCGCCCACGTGTTAAATCATAAGGGGAGAGTTCAATTGTTACGGTATCACCTGGTAAAATACGTATCATATTCACGCGCATTTTACCAGAAACGTAGGCTGTAACTGTATGTCCATTTTCTAGTTCGACTAAATAATCTCCACCTTTTAATACATCGATTACTTTACCTTCAACTTCAATTTTATTTTCCTTTGCCATTTATTCATCTCCTGTTAAAATTTCATATCCATCTTTAGTAACAAGAACTGTGTGTTCAAAATGAGCAGATGGTTTATTATCTTGGGTTATAATTGTCCAATCATCATCAAGTAAAAAGATTTTTTCTGTCCCTAAATTTAACATTGGTTCGATTGCAATCGTCATACCTTCCTTTAAAACAAGTCCAGTATCATATTTGCCATAGTTAGGTACATCTGGATCTTCGTGAAGATTTGTCCCTACCCCATGACCAACTAATTCTTTAACTACGCCCAAATTATGTTTTAGCGCATATTGTTCTACTTTGGCTCCAATACTATGAAGTCTAGCTCCAGCTTTAACTTCTTTTATACCTTCAAATAAAGCTTCCCTCGTATAGTTAAGTAAGTTTTGTTTTTCCTCACTTATTTTACCTACGGGATATGTCCAAGCTGAATCAGAATGGTATCCTTTATATATAACACCAATATCTATTGATATTATATCACCTTCTTTAAGTTTTCGGTTACTAGGAATTCCATGCACAACTTCTTCATTTATCGAAGTACAAATAGAAGCAGGATACCCTTCATAATTTAAAAATGAAGGAGTACCATTATTTGCTAAAATGTAATCATAAGCAATCTTATCAAGCTCTTTAGTTGTAATTCCTGGTCTTATTTTACTCTCTAATAGTTTATGAGTTTGATAATTTATTTTGCCAGCAATTCTCATCAATTCGATTTCTTTTTCACTTTTGATACTAATCATTTTAAACCTCTTTTAATTTTTCTTCTACTTTTTTAAAAATGTCTTCTTGATTCATTGAAGCATCTATTTTAGTTAAAATATTTTTATCTTCATAATAATCTAAGATTGGTAAAGTTTCTTCTAGGAAAGTATCAAATAATTTATTAAATGCCTCTTCTGTATCATCGCTTCTTTGTTCTAATTTACCCCCACAAACATCACAAATTCCAGCTTGTTTAGGTTTTAAGTTATCATAAAATTTATTATATGATTTTTGACAATTCGAACAAATCAAACGGCCCATAGTTCTTTTTAAAGCCTCTTCTTTTGCTATCTCTAAATAAAAGACATTATCTATTTTTTGCTTTTTGTTTGCTAATAATTTATCTAAAGCTAAAGCTTGATTTAAAGTGCGAGGAAATCCATCAAATATTATTCCCTCACCACTTTGATTTGTTGCAATGTAATCATTAATTAAATCAAGGACAACTTCATCACTTACAAGCTTACCACTATTAATAGTTTTTTCTAAATCTTTAGCAAAATCATCTTGTTTTTTTATTGCTTTCCTAATTAATTCTCCAGTTGATAAATGATTAAATTTGTATTTTTCTGTGAGTAAATCACACTGCGTTCCCTTGCCCGTTCCATGAACGGCGATAAAAATTATATTCTTCATATTCTTTTTCTTCTTCTAGTGTAACTACGTGAAACAATAGAACTTTCTAGTTGTTTGTATGTTTCAATAGCCACACCTACAACGATTAATAATCCTGTTCCTCCAATTGTTACGGATGAGCCTAATTTAGAAAAATGGGCAAAGACAATTGGTAAGCCAGCTATTATTATCAAGAAAATTGAACCAACAATGGTAATTTTTGATAAAACATTAGAAATGTATTTACTTGTTGGAACACCTGGTCTAATTCCAGGAATATATCCACCATTTTTATTTAAGTTTTTACTCATTTCATCAGGGTTCATTGACATAAATGTATAAAAATATCCAAAGAAGAATATTAATACTATATATATTAAGAACCCAGTTGGTGAAGTATAATTAATCCATTTATTAACAAAATTAATAGCATTTTCGTTACCAATAAAATTAACAATTGTTACTGGTAAAGCCAGTAATGTTGATGCAAAGATGACAGGAATAACACCAGCTGAATTAATTTTGATTGGTAAAAATGAATTTTTAGAATCAATTACCGTATTACTGCGATTTGCATATTGAATTGGGATACGACGTTCAGCAAGTTGAATCCATATTACCCCAACAATAATTAATAAATAAACAATTACAAATAGACTAAATAAAGTTATTCCTAAAGGTAAAGCGTAAGTTCCACTTGTTATTAAACCAGTAAATGCGGTTTTAAACATTCCTGGCATGGACTCGATAATACCAGCCATGATTAATAAAGACAAGCCATTACCAATACCTTTTTCAGTTATTTGGTCACCTAACCACATAAGTAAGGCAGTTCCAGCTGTTAAAACTAAAGTAGTTTTTAGAATAACATAAATATCTTTAGAACCTAAAAAGGCAATTGATATAACGTAACCTTGAATAAAAGCAAATAAAATTCCTAAATAACGAGTAATTTTATTCATCTTTTGTTTACCGACATATCCTTGTTCCTTTAATTCACTAAAGTAAGGAATAATATCCATTTGTAATAATTGCGTAATAATCGATGCCGTAATATAAGGAGTAACACCTAGAGCAAAAATAGAAAATTGTTCTAAAGCTCCTCCTGCCATTAAGTTAAGAAGTTCTAGAAATCCTAACTCTTTGGTAATTGTGGATGCCCAAGGAACTGTAATAGTTGTACCTATACAAAATATTCCTAAAACAAATAAAGTAAATAATATTCTATGTCTTATATCTTTATTTGAGGGAGCAAATATTTGCTTAACAGTCGCAAACATTAAATCACCTCAGCTTTTGAACCAGCACTCTCAATTTTAGATACAGCACTTGATGAGAATCTATGCGCTTTAATTGTTAGTTTCTTATCAAGTTCCCCATTACCTAAAACTTTAAGACCACTAAGTTCTTTTTTGATAATTCCTCTTTCTTTTAGTATCTCTGGTGTTACAACATCACCATCTTTAAAGAATTTATTTATATCACTTAAATTGATAGTGGCAAAACGAGTGGCAAAACGGGAATTATTAAATCCTCTTTTAGGGATTCTTCTAAATAATGGTGATTGTCCTCCTTGGAACCATGCAGGAATACTTGCTCCACTACGAGCTTTTTGTCCTTTTTCACCACGAGTAGAAGTTTTACCCATTCCACTACCTGGTCCACGACCTACTCTTTTTTTAGTTTTCGCCTCAGGAGCACTATTTAATTCATGTAATTTCATCTTATAACTCCTCCACTTCTTTACCACGTAACTGAGCAATACGCTCTGGTGTTCTTTGCATTTTTAATGCTTCTAAAGTCGCTTTAGCAACATTGATTTTCGTATTTGAACCTAATGATTTAGATACAATATCTTTAATACCAGCAAGTTCTAGTACAGCACGAGCAGCACCACCAGCAATAACTCCAGTACCAGCTTTAGCAGGTTTTATTAAAACTTGAGAACGACCTACTTTAGCAATTGCTTCGTGAGGAATTGTACGATTATCAATTAAAGCAATTTTAGTGACATTTTTATTGGCGGCTTGGATAGCTTTTTTAATAGCGTCAGGAACTTCATTTGCTTTTCCTGTTCCAATTCCAATTAAGCCTTTACGATTACCAACTACAACAGTAGCTGAAAATCTAAAATGTCTACCACCTTTAGTTACTTTTGTAACACGAGATATAGAAACAACTGTTTCTTCTAGTAAATTTTTCTTAGAGTCTTTTTCAAATTTTGGCATTCTTTACCTCCCTCTAAAATTCTAATCCGTTTTCACGTGCAGCTTCGGCTAAGGCTTTTACACGACCATGATATAGGTATCCACCTCTATCAAAAACTACTTTAGTAATTTTCTTTTGCTTAGCTTTTTTGGCAATATCTTTACCAACTAAAACTGCACCTTCAATATTTCCACCATTTTTAATTTTCAACTCAACAGATGAAGAACTTGCTAGAGTATTTCCAGCTTCATCGTCGATTAATTGGACAAAAATATTCGAATTTGATCTAAATACATTAAGTCTTGGACAAGTCTTTGTGCCAGTTATTTTATTACGCACACGAGCATGTCTTCTTTGACGCGATACATTTTTTGATTCTTTTTTTATCATAATCTTAACTCCTTATCCTAGTTTAAGCTGCTTTCTTACCTTCTTTACGACGGATATATTCACCTTTATAACGAATTCCTTTACCCTTATAAGGTTCAGGTTTACGTACTTTACGAACATTCGCCGCAAATTCAGTAACTTTTTGTTTATCAATACCACTTATTGTAAGTTCTGTATTACTTTTTGATTCAGCTTTTAAATCACTTGGTACTTCCATTATAACAGGATGAGAATATCCAGCGTTAATTGTAATTTTATTTCCTGCTACATTAAATCTGTATCCAACTCCAATAGCTTCTAATTCTTTAGTAAAGCCATCAGTTAAACCGATAAGCATATTATTAATGTTAGCATTTGTTGTACCATGTAACTGTTTAGCTACTTTTGTTTCATTTGCTCTTTTAACGATTATTTTATTATCTACAACTTCAACCGTAATTAATTTATTAAATGTAGTTGCTAGTTCTCCTTTAGAACTTTTCGCTTTAACTACGTTATCTTCAACTGTTACAGTCACACCTTCAGGTATAACAAGTTCTCTTTTTCCTATTCTACTCATAAGTATTTTCCTTACCAAACAAAGGCAAGTACTTCTCCTCCTAGACCAGCTTCACGAGCTTTTTTGTCAGTCATTAATCCTTTCGAAGTTGAGATGATAGCAATTCCAAGTCCATTTAGAACACGAGGAATTTCATCACTTTTAGCATAAACGCGTAATCCAGATTTACTTATTCTTTTTAGTCCGGTGATAACCCTTTCTTTTTTATCTGTATATTTTAAATTAATATTTAATTTATCACCTTTTACATTTTTTTCATATTTATAATCTTCGATATACCCTTCTTCTTTAAGAATTTTAGCAATTCCTAAAGTCATTTTTGAACCAAGAACTTCCACAGTTGCATATTTCATTTGATTAGCATTACGGATTCTTGTAAGCATATCAGCTATTCTATCAGCTACCATTTAAAATTCCTCCCTTCCTACCAACTTGATTTTTTTACGCCTGGTATTTGTCCTTTATTAGCTAGTTCTCTAAAACAAATACGGCATAGTTGAAATTTACGAAGTACACCATGAGGTCTACCACACCTCTTGCAACGAGTATACGCACGAGATTTAAATTTTGCAGGTCTTTGTTGTTTTGCTACTATTGATTTTTTAGCCATAATTTATTTCCTCCAAACTACTTTCTAAAAGGCATTCCAAAGCCAGCAAGTAAACTTTTAGCTTCGTCATTTGTTTTTGCTGTTGTAACAAAAACAATGTCCATTCCTCTAATTTTTAATACATTATCATAATTTATTTCTGGAAAAATTAATTGTTCTTTAATTCCTAAAGTATAATTTCCATGACCATCAAAGGCAGTTTTAGAAACACCTCTAAAGTCACGAACACGAGGAAGAGCAATTTTGATTAATTTTTCTAGAAAATAATACATTTTTTCTCCTCTTAATGTTACTTTAGCACCAATTGTTTGGCCTTCACGAAGTTTAAACCCAGCAATTGATTTTTTCGCTTTAGTAACAACTGGTTTTTGTAAAGCTAACGCTTCTAAATCTTTAACAGCTGCTTCAATAAATTTTGAATCATGAGCACCTTCGCCAACGCCCATATTAATTACGATTTTTTCTAATTTAGGAATTTCCATGGTTGATTTGTAATTATATTCTTTTTGCAATGATGGTTTAATTTCTTTATTATATAGTTCTTTAAAATTACTCATAATCTACCTCCTAATTAGCTTTCTTTTCTTTTTTTGGGGCTTTTGTAGTTTTTGCTTTAGTAGTCTTCTTTGGTTTTTCGTCATTTATTACTTTAACATTAGAAACATGAATTGGGGCTTCCATTTCTCTTATTCCCCCAGTTTCACCTTGACCATTTGGTTTAATATGTTTTTTGACAATATTGATACCTTCAACGATAACTTTATCGTCTTTTTTTAAAGTTTGTAAAACTTTTCCTTCTTTGCCTTTATCTTTACCAGCAAGAATTCTTACTTTATCATTTACTTTAACTTTCATACTAACCTCCTATAATACTTCCGGAGCAAGGGATACAATTTTCATGAAATCTTTTTCACGAAGTTCTCTTGCAACTGGTCCTAAAACACGAGTTCCCACAGGAGTTTTATCATCTTTGATTAAAACGCAAGCGTTATCATCAAATTTAATATAACTTCCATCTTTACGACGAACACCTTGAACTGATCTAACTATAACAGCTTTTACTACTTTACCCTTTTTGATATTACTATTGGGAATTGCTTTTTTGACAGTAGCAACAACAGTATCACCAATATTTCCATATTTACGTTTGCTGCCGCCAAGAACACGAATTACAAGTAATTCTTTAGCTCCAGTATTATCGGCAACTTTTAAACGAGTTTCTTGTTCAATCATTGTGCTACCTCCTTATAAAACAACAGCTTCAGTTACTACTTCCACAAGTTCATAACGTTTAGTTTTAGAAAGTGGTCTAGTAGCAACAATTCTAACTGTGTCTCCCTCTTTAGCTTTGTTTGCTTCATCATGAGCTGTATATTTTTTAGAGTATTTAACTCTTTTTTTGTATAGTGGATGCTGTCTATGGGTTTCAACTAAAACCGTAATTGTTTTATCATTTTTAGCACTGACAACTTTACCAATTAATTCTTGTTTTTTAGTTTTTTCCATTATTTAGCACCTCCATCATTTAATTTTCTTTCATTTAATATTGTTTTCATACGAGCAACTGTTTTTCTTAATGCTTTAATTTGGGAAGGTTTTTCTAAAGAACCAGTAGATTGTTTTAGACGAAGTTCAAATAATTCTTTTTTAGATTCTTTAATCTTAGTATTTAACTCTTCATCTGAAAGTTTTCTTAATTCTTCTACTTTCATTCTAGTTACCTCCTTCTTCTTTCTTTACGAATTTACATTTGATTGGTAATTTATGTGAGGCAAGACGAAGAGCTTCACGAGCAACTTCTTCAGATACACCATCTATTTCAAACATAATCTTACCTTTTTTAACAACTGCTACCCAATCTTCAACATTACCTTTACCTTTACCTTGACGAGTTTCTAAAGGTTTTTTAGTTAAAGCTAAGTGAGGGAAAATGTTAATCCATACTTTTCCACCACGCTTCATATAACGAGTCATGGCAATACGAGCAGCTTCGATTTGACGAGTTGTAATCCATGCTCCTTCTTTAGCTTGAAGGCCGTATGAACCAAAATGTAATTCCGTATTACCTCTTGCATGTCCATCATAAGTTAGACGATGAGGTTTTCTATATTTAGTTCTTTTTGGCATTAGTGGCATTGTCATTACCCCCTTTTGCTTTATTTTTAGTAGGAAGAACCTCTCCTTTATAAATCCATACTTTTACACCGATTTTACCATAAGTAGTATGGGCTTCACTTTGGGCAAAGTCAACATTAGCACGAAGAGTATGAAGTGGAACTGTACCTTCAGTATAGTGTTCACTACGAGCCATTTCTGCTCCTCCTAATCTTCCGCTAACATTAGTTTTAATTCCCAATGCCCCAGCTTTCATTGTATTACGAATAGCTCTTTTTTGCGCACTTCTAAATGGAGCACGAGCTTCGATTTGCGCGGCGATGTTATCGGCAACTAACTTGGCATCTAAATCAGGATTTTTAACTTCGACAATCGAAATATGAACATCCTCACCAACTAGTTTAGAAACTTTCTTTCTAAGTTTGTCGATATCTTCACCACCACGACCAATGATAACACCAGGTTTAGCAGTATTAATTGTGATATCACACCTTTTTGGGGTTCTTTCAATTATAACTTTAGCAACAGCTGCATTTTTAAGTTCTTTTGCTAAAAATTCACGAATTTTTATATCTTTATTTAATGTTTCACCAAAATCTTTTTTAGGAGCATACCATTTAGACTCCCATTCTTCAGTGATTCCTAGTCTAAGACCTTTAGGATTTACTTTTTGTCCCATCTTAAACCTCCTTAACCTTATCACTTACTTTAACAGTAATGTGACTTGTTCTTTTATTATGATGATCTACATTTCCACGTGATGCAAATTTTATTCTTTTATAAACTGGTCCCGGATTAATGTAACATTCAGAGATTACAAGATTATCTTCTTTTGCTCCATTATTATTTACGGCATTGGCAATAGCTGAATTCAAAACCTTTAAGATTAAATGACTTGCTTTAGTATTAGTTGTCTCTAATATTGCTTGAGCAGTTTTTACATCTTTCCCTCTAACTAAATCAAGAGTCATTCTTGCTTTTAAAGGAGCAATCATTGCACTTTTATGTATTGCATAAGCTTCCATATCTTACCTCCTACTTCTGTCCTGCATGGCCTGAGAATTTACGAGTTGCTGCAAATTCACCAAGTTTATGACCAACCATATCTTCAGTTACATATACAGGAATAAATTCTTTACCATTGTGAACAGCAAATGTATGTCCAATAAAATCAGGATAAATTGTTGAACGACGAGACCAAGTTTTAATAACTTCTTTTTTATTATTTTCATTAAGTTCTTGAACCTTTTTTAAAAGTCTATCAAAGACATAAGGTCCTTTTTTTAAACTTCTTGCCATAACAAATTCCTCCTACTTTTTCTTACGACTGACAATAAGTTTATCAGACGCTTTCTTATTTTTACGAGTTTTAAGTCCAAGGGCTGGTTTACCCCACGGAGTAACTGGGCCTTTACGACCAACAGGAGCACGACCTTCTCCACCACCATGGGGATGGTCATTAGGGTTCATAACAGAACCACGATTGGTAGGACGAATTCCCATATGACGTTTTCTTCCAGCTTTTCCTAAATTTACAAGTTCGTAATCTTCATTTCCTACAACACCAATTGTAGCCATACAAGTTCCTAATACTTTTCTTACCTCGCCACTTTGTAATCTTAGCATTACATATTTTCCTTCACGGCCAAGTATTTGCGCACTAGAACCAGCAGCACGACACATTTCTGCACCTTTTTTAGGTTTTAATTCAATATTATGAACTACTGTACCAACAGGAATATTTTGAAGTGGTAAAGCATTACCAACTTTAATGTCAACGTTTTCGCCACTTTCAATAATCATTCCTACTTGCAAACCTTTTGGAGCAATTATATATCTCTTTTCGCCATCCTTATAATTTATAAGGGCAATATTGGCATTACGATTTGGGTCGTATTCAACTGATACGACTTTACCAGTTATATTAAATTTATCTCTTTTAAAATCAATTAAACGATATTTCTTCTTGGCACCACCACCAATATGTCTGACAGTCATTCTACCCTGATTATTTCTTCCGCCAGTTTTTGCTTTAGATACTAGTAGAGATTTTTCGGGAGTAGATGTAGTAATTTCTTCGTTAGCTAAAGTAGTCATGCCACGACGACCATTAGTCGTTGGTTTATATTTTTTTATTGCCATAAATTTCTCTCCTAACTAAAATTCTATTGACTGTCCACTTGCTAAAGTAACAATCGCTTTCTTATAAGTTTTAGTTTTGCCAGTATATTTTCCAACTCTTTTTTTCTTTGATTTAGTATTTAAAGTATTAACTTTAACTACTTTAACATTAAAGGCAGCTTCTACTGCTTTTTTGATTTGAATTTTACTAGCCCAACCTGCAACTTTGAATGTATAAACCCCATTTTGGGTTGCATAAGTTGATTTTTCTGTAATAACTGGTGAATAAATAATATCAGTATAATCTTTCATTATTTAAGCACCTCCTCAATTTTGTTTAAAGCTTTCTCATCTAGAACTAACTTATCAGCATTAACAATGTCATAAACATTAATTTCATCTGCTAATATTGTATAAGCATAACCTAAATTACGAGTAGCCATATAAAGGTTTTCATTATCTTCTTCTGTAACAAATAATGTTTTACCATCTAATTTTAAATTTGCCATTATATCTTTAATTTCTTTAGTTTTTAAAGAGTCTAATTTTATCTCATCAATAATAACTAATTCTTTATTAGCAAGTTTATCAGATAGAGCACTCTTTAGAGCTAAAACTCTTTCTTTTTTATTCATCTTAAACCCATAATCGCGAGGATTTACACCAAAGGCAATTCCGCCACCACGCCAGATTGGACTTCTAGATGAACCAGCACGAGCACGTCCTGTTCCTTTTTGTTTCCAAGGCTTTCTACCTCCACCAGAAACTTCTGAACGAGTCTTGGTTTTATGAGTTCCTTGACGAAGAGATGCAAGTTGTAAATCAATAGCCTTTTTTAAAACGATTTCGTTACTAGTTTTCCAAATAGAATCACTTAAAGTAACATCTTTTACTTTTTCACCCTTAAGGTTTATCATTCCTATTTTAGCCATTATTTTTCACCTGCCACTTCTTGTTCTGCTTCTTCTGCCTTTTCTTCTTTTGTTTCTTCTTGTGCTGGATTTTCTTCGGTTTTTTCTTCAGCTGCTGTTTCTTCTTGAGCAGAAGCTTCTTTAGGAGCACTTTCTTCTTTAACCTCTTCTTCATAAGTAATTAATTCTTTAGCTTCCGCTTTATCATTTTTCTTAACAGCTGATTTAATTAATACTAAAGAGTTTTTTGCTCCTGGTATACTACCACTAACTAAAATATAATTTTCAGTAACATTAACTTCAATTATTTCTAGATTTTGAATAGTTACTGTTTCAACTCCCATGTGTCCAGAAAGTTTTTTACCTTTCATAACACGCATTGGTCGCATTGTACCCATTGAACCAGGTCTTCTGTGATATCTAGAACCATGAGTCTCAGGTCCACGAGATTGATTATGTCTTTTGATAACACCAGTAAATCCTTTACCTTTAGATGTACCAGTTACATCAACATATTCTCCAGCCTCGAAAACACTAGCATCAATTGTGTCTCCTAAATTGTAAGTTCCTTCAACATTTCTTATTTCTTTTAAGAAGCGCTTAGGAGTTGTGTTTGCTTTTTTTGCATGTCCTGTTAATGCTTTTGTGGCATGCTTTTCTTTTTTCTCAACTGTTGCAAGTTGAATTGCATCATAACCATCAGTTTCTTTAGTCTTGATTTGGGTAACAACATTAGGTTCAACACTAACAACAGTTACAGGAATTAATTTTCCGTCTTTTGTAAAGACTTCAGTCATTCCGACTTTTCTTCCTAAGATTCCTTTCATTATTTTTCCTCTTTCCTAATTATAATTTAATATTAATATCAACACCACTTGGGATATCCAAATGAGTTAGAGCTTCAATTGTTTCTTTACTTGGATCTTTAATATCGATTAATCTCTTATGAGTACGACTTTCAAATTGCTCTCTTGAATCCTTATACATATGTACCGCTCTTAAAACTGTATATACTTGTTTTTCAGTTGGTAGTGGTACAGGTCCAGAAACAACTCCTCCTGTTCTTTTAACAGTTTCGATAATTTTTCCGCATGCTTGATCTAGAATTCTATGATCATATGCTTTTAAATTAATACGAACTTGTGATTTTGACATTCTTCATGTCCTCCTTTCGCCTATATCTAGTATAGACTCGCTCCGTAACGAATTACCTGATTTCTAGAATTTGTTTAACAACCCGCCCTAGTGTATCAGCAACCTCGCACATCTAAGCAGTCATACAGATTCCATTATATCAGTAAATTATATGTAATGCAAGCAGAAATCTGCAATAATTGCATAAAAATTTATCTCTTATGAACAATTTTACTGATGGAACTTGTTAATATTTTAATTAAATGATAAACTTATTGATGTC
>CANPXJ010000026.1 GCA_947585915.1 uncultured Bacilli bacterium
AATGGCGAATCTAAATTTAAGCTTAAAGCAAATTTAAAATATGCTTTAGATGGTATTATTAGTTTTAGTACTAAACCTTTAAGAATTGCTACTTTTATTGGTCTTATTTCTTCATTTATTGCCTTTGTTTTGCTTATAGAAGTACTAATTGAAAAAATATTTTGGAATACACCAATTGCTGGTTACCCTACTATTATGTGCGCAATTTTATTTATTGGTGGTATTCAGCTTATTACAATTGGTATTTTGGGTGAGTATTTAGCTAAAACGTATATTGAAACTAAAAAACGACCTATATATATAGTCAAAGAAAAATATGGTTTTAAAGATTAACCATATTTTTATATTATTTGTTATTTTTATTACTTTAATTATATCCTCTAATATTATTCATGCTTTTTTAAACTTCGTCTTTGGAATATTCTCTTCTATATGATTTATTGTATTCTCAACACATTTCTTTATTTTAAAATAAAATCTTTTCCCATTATCTCTTTATAATTTTCAGTGTAACGATGATATTCTTTTTCCCACGAAGAGTACTTTTTATTCCCACGATGGTCAGGCAAATCATATTTTTGGGATATATATTCTGAAAAATATTTTGTAAAACGAGTTGCTCCAAGAACATTAAGATGTTGTTTATTATAAAATTCTAAAGTATAGTTAGCTTCATAGTCATCCAACGTATTAAAATTAATTATTTCAAAATTATGTTCTGTAATAATTTTAGAAGCATCATTTAAATTACCCATTAATTTTGTTTCGTAAAACCTTGGCGGAATTACAAATAATACTTTTTCATCGCTACTTAAATTGTTTTTTAAATAATAAATTAAATTTATCAAACAAGATTTACTTTTTTCAGATAATGGTATACTTTTAGAATTCCAAATAAATTTTTCCTGTTTAACCATTTTTGTATTTACATCAGCTAATAAAAAACCCTTATATAATTCCGAATTGTCTACAACATTTTTATTAATATATTTCCAAGAACTATGATAAGTTAAAAAATCAAAATAATAAGATAAATAATCTTTTTTTGGAATTTTACTATATTTCAAAACATTATTTAAAGCATCTAATTTATTTTTAGAAAATCGCATATGAGATGTAGCTAATCTTATAGATCCTTCTGATGCACTGATATAATGAATATTTGCAATATCGATAATATAAAGTTTAGGTTTTTGATATTTCCTTGCTTCTTTTATCATGTATTTAACTAACGGAAATGGCTGAGTATCCGAAGAAATCATTCCAGTTATAAAGCCATTATTTCTATATGCAACTAGTGGGTTAAAATGAACATAAGCGTTTGACCCGCCAATATAAATAACATCTTGAGAATTCCGAGGTTCTTTATAAAAATAATATATTGGACGTTTAGGTATACCAAGATATAAAAATATAAAATTAAACAAGCAAAAAAAACAAATTACAAATATACTTGCTTTAATAAATTTTTTCATAATACCTCCTTAAATTTGTCTATATATGAATGTTGCCGAATCATAACCGGGACCATATAAACCAAAAATAATGACAGCAAATATTAATAAATAAATTATTATCCAACGCGTAACTAGATTTTGATTAAATATCTTATCTATAACATTTCCTTTAAGTTTCAAATAATCTATTATAAATAAAACTATAATACTATATATCATAACTTGAAAATCAAGGACATCTAGTCCAATTGAATATAAAGAAGTATGATCTAATAATATCCATGGATTCATGACAAACATATATTTAATTATATCTATAGCATTAGCAACTGACGTAGCTCTAAAAAATATCATGGAAAAGGAAAATAATAAAAAAGTTCTTAAACGTTGATATAATTTGTAACCAAAAGTCTCAGGATTTATTCCTAGCTTTTTATTTACTTTACTTGCTATAGGAGTAAGTAAATCTTCTAATACCATATATATAAATTGTAAAATACCAGAGCCAATTATAAATGTATACGCTCCATTATGCCACACTCCGATCAAAGTCCACATAATAAGCATTGATATATATAATGTTATTTTTTTACTGATCTTTTTACCAAACTTTTTTTTTGTTTTTGTCCCTATTTTTTGAATTATATTTGATTTCATTAAAGGATAGAAGACATAGTCTTTTAACCAAGCTCCTAAAGTAATATGCCAATTACGCCATAATTCAGTAATAGTTTTAGAAAAAAACGGACTACGAAAGTTTTCCGGCAGCTCTATTCCCATTATTTTTGATATTCCCATGATAATATCTATTGAACCAGAAAAATTAGTATATAATTGTAATGTAAAGAATATTGTTGCTGTTATAATATAAAAGCCATAGTACGTTGTATAGTTACCATATACAGCGTCAACAAAAATTGCTAAACGTTGAGAAATAACTAATATTTTAAATAATCCCCAAAATATTCTAATTAAACCGCGGCATAAATTATCATAATTAAATTTGTGTTTTTCATATAATTTGTTTTCCATGTCCGGATATCTAATAAAAGGACCACTATTTAATATAGGAAAATACGACATAAGCAAAGCACATTTTAAAGGATTTTTTTGTGATTTACACAAACCTCTATAGACATCAACCATATAACCAATCATTATAAGTGAATAATATGAAACACCAATAGGAACATTTCGAGTATTGAAATTGAATTCAAAGTTTTTACCAACCAAATGAAAAATATGATTAATTGTTACTAACAAAAAATTAGTATATTTCAAAAATGATAATTGACCTAATACAATTACTATTCCACCAATTAAAATCCATTTTGATTTTTTAGTATTGGAATATTTATCAATTAATAATGCGCATATATAAACCGTCATTAATGTTAGTAAGACATAGATTAAAGTATCAACACGCAAATTATTATAGAATAAAAAGAAAATACTAGATAGTAGTAAAACAAACCATTGTAATTTTTTAGGAACTAAAAAATAAATTAATATTGTAATAATACAAAACAGCAAAAAAGTTAAAGATGTTAAAATCATGGCCTATATACCTCCCCCGTCTCTAAAATTTCTATTAAGCCTAAGTCCCACATTAAAAATGCCACTTTCCTATTATTAAATAGTACTGCTTCGCGTGGTTCTCGTACTAGTAATGCTCCCTCAGATACTAGCTCTTCTATTTTTTGTTCTATATTTTTTACTAAATAACAAGTATGATATAAAAATTGTCTTTTCTTAACTAAATTTTGCACAACTTTTCCCGAAATTAATTCTATTTTGAGATCATCACCCGTTGTTAACATACATAGATTGGCTTCTTGATTACTATCGTAAATAATTTCACTAACTTTTTTAATATCTAATTGTTTAGTTAATTTTTTAATTAAACTTTCAATATCTTTTGTTGCTATACCAATATGATGAAATTTCATATAATCACCTAACTAATTCTATTATTAATTATCTCTACCATTTCGCCAACATTTTTCATTGTAGTAACCTCTCCCATATTAAATTTAATTCCAAATTCATTTTCCACAGCAACTATTAAATTAATATGTTCTAAAGAATCCCAATCTTCAATATCAGCACTTGTTGTAGTTTCGTTAACAACTATACTCTCATCATCAAAAACATCTCTAAATACTTCATTTAATCTTTCATATATTTCTTCTTTTTTCATTATCTTTCCACCTCTATTACTTTATTTTTATTTTTATAATTATCAACATTTAAACTATAAAATTTATTTCCCTTTTCATCTTCACTCTCTAATTTAAATTCTTGAGTTTCATAAAAGTTCTTTACCATTTTATTTTTTAATGTTGGATAATAATATCCATATATTTTTTTGATATTTTCTTCTTTAGCTTTAGCTACTAGCTCATCCATCATGGCAAATTCCATATTACGCTTTAAAACTCTACAGCTCATTATCCATAAATCAATATGTAATTCATTTCCTTTTATATGACCAATAACAACTGAAATTAAGCCATTATCACCAAAGATATCTTCTAATTTACCATATAATTTAATATAGTTTTCACTATTTGCAACTTTTTGAATGTCGGCAAGACTATAGCGTTTAGTTGTTAAATTAAATTGATTACTTTTATTACTTAACTGAGATATTCTTTCTAAATATATTGGTTTAAAAGAACTAATTTCAGCTTTCATTTTTAATGATTTTAAATAATCCTCATAATTTTCAAAAGTTGCCATCATTTGACTTCTCTTAGCGTTATCTTTATACAATTCGTTTTTATTTAAATCCTCTTTTGAAAAGTTTGTCATTTCAAAATAACCATTATGATCAATTATGCGGATGTAATTTTCAGGAGCATCGATTTGTGGAATACCCATATTATCAAAGGTACTTTCCACTATGTGACGCTCTGCTGGATTATCATCGACAAACACAAAGCTATCAGTTCCCAAATTAAGTTCTTTTGCTATATCATTCATATTAGCATTTTTGGGTTTCCAATTGGCTTTAATAATTATGAAATCTTCAGGTTTTAAAAGACTATCGGGATGGTTTAAACCGGCAATAGCATTCTCATATTCATTTTTGGAATTAATATTTAAAATAATTCCTAACTTTTTATGCTCCTTGATATAAGCTTGGATCTCACTATAAACTTGACCACTAGGAACTTCCAGTCCGATAGCTAAATTATCAACCCCATCATCACCAACTACTCCACCCCATAATGTATTATCCAAATCTAAGACAAAAGCTTTTTTATTTTTCCCATAAATGGATTTAATAATGTTAGCAATATTAAATGATAAGTAAGGTATAGCTGGAACCTCTAAAGCATATTTATACATATGCCAATAAAATTGATTAGACCATTTATCTAGTCCATAACAAGAAGATAAATAATTTATATCATTGATAAAAAAATTGTCATGGCTATTGGCGTATTCATAAAATTTTAAATTTAAACGATTTAAAAAATTAATTCTTCCATGAGCATCGGATACATCTTTATTACCTAATAAACGATAAAAAGGATATTCAAAATTATTTTGAATAATTATTGCTTTAAATTTAGAAAATAATTTATTCCACATATTAGTGTATTTTTGATATTCACTATCTAACATTTGTTGTATTGTTTTTTCATTCTCTAAAATAGAAGGATAATCAGTTATGTTTCGATTAGTCGTATGAATATAAATTATGTCTGGTTTAAACACATCTAATTCACCATTACCAAACATGGCATCTTCATAATACTTATTATACTCTGATTCATAAAAAGTTGGAGCTATTCCATAATTAAGCAAAAATATTTCCAACATATTTTTAATTTCACTAGTAGTAGAACCTCCTAAAATAGCAATTCTCTTTGGAATTAACCCTTCATTAGTTAACAATTCTTTTTTTATTTGCTTTTTATGCTTAATTATATAATCTACATCAAATGGAAATTGTAGTTCTTTCAAAATAATCACTCCATATAAATCTAATTATATACTAATTAAAAAGAATATGCAATTTATCTGTGCTATAATTTAGGTGGTGAAGCTTATGAATATCGGTTGTGACATTGTTGAAAATAAAAGACTTAAAAATAAAGATAATAGATTTATTGAACTTATATTAACTGAAAAAGAAATAGAAGAATATAAAGTTAAAGGGCTAAGTTATTTATGTGGGCGTTTTGCCGCAAAGGAAGCCATAATGAAGGTCCTTCCAAACACAAAAAGGCTTGATTTTTTAGATATCGAAATATTGAATGATTTAAATGGAAAGCCACTTTGCAATTTAAAAAATGTTGCTATATCAATTTCTCATGAGAAAAATTATACAATAGCAACAGCTTTATTTTTTATTCAAAGTCATTAAATTTTTAGCATCAAAAAGAATTTAAAAAGATTTTTATTTTTTTCATTGTTCTGATTATAATAATAGTTAGTAAAATTTCTATTCCATTATTATCTTTTTTATTTTATTTAAGTTGTTAGATAAATAATCTATTCCGCTCAACATAATAATTAAATATATGGGAATGAAATTTAACATATATCTTGACCTAGTTTCCCATAGTAACAAAAAAATTAATAATCCAAACATTGATAATTTCATAATAGTTAATTCTTCTTTTTCTTTTTTTATTAAGGAATATATTAAAGATATGATTATTAAAACTAACATTGAAAAATGATATACTTGACAATAATAATAAACATACTTAAAGTATTTACCCTTGGAAGTAAAAAATTCATGAGCATAATTCTTTTTTGTTGCATTACTAATTAATATGTTTTCAAAATCATATGTACCACTTTGCCATGTTTGAACTGACATCTTATAATTTAAAAACTTTATATACCCTTGAGTTTTCCAATTTTTTAACCGCTGTTTTATTACTCGAAGATTACCTTTTACTCTACTTTCATAATCTGGTAGTGAAAGCGTATATTGATATTCACTTGAAGAAAATGCGCCCATATCATACGTTCCCATCATTAACCAATGAGTAAAAGGTATAGCTCCAGTATTCTTATATTTTTGATTTAATACATTAGTATGATCAATCACTTTAACATAACAAAAATTTACACTAAAGTAACAAAATAATATTATTATGATAGCTAAAAAAGTCCTTTTTTTTAATAATACTCTTTTTATTTTACCATTAAAAAGTAAAACAATTATTATTGCTATTAAAGGAATTAAGGCTGTAATTTTAATTCGAATAGCTAAAAAAATTAGAATTCCAATTAAAATAGAATATAAATATATTTTTGGCGTCTTAAAATCTTCTTTTATTTTCATAAATAGAAAAATGAGCGCTACAGGAATAAACATACTGAGTGTATCTGTATAACATATTGGAGCATAAGTATAGAACGGAATTACTAAAAATGCTAAAGTTATTACAAAACACCCTTGAAAATTCCCAAATAATTTGCGAACAATTTGGAACATAAAATATAATGCCAACTGAATAATAAAGATATTTAATATTAATAATGGACCATTGCCAACGTGTAATCCAAAAATACTTGATATTTTAAAAATTACAGCAATTAACAACGAAAGGAAAATGTTGTTAGGAAAATTCGTAAAATAGCCAGCCATATCCGTCATATGACCAAAGCTAAGTATTTCTTTTGCAGCAGTTATACAAATTCCTAAATCCCACGTAGGGTTCGTTCGAACCAGATAACCAATTATAAACTGGATAACAATCATCATAATTGTTAAAATAATATAATAAATATAGCAGTGCTTATCTTTCATGTTTTTAAATTTGTTTTTAACTAATTTATAAACTTTAGTTAAAATAGATATAAATAAAATAATTAATAAAATTAATAAAATCGGATTAAAATGGTTAGAATCTTTAGAATCTAATATACATAAGAAAATAATCCATACTAATATCAAAGTAAAGGATATCGTCCAAATTTTATTTAGAGAAATTTTTTGGAATATATTTTTTTTCATGTGCTCCACCTCCTAAATATTTAATTTTTTCGTTTAAAATTTTTAGAAATAATATTTAATTAACTATATATCCTTATTAAATAAATAGCTAAAACTCAATAGCTGAAGTTTTAACATAAGAATATTCCAATTATAATAGAAATATAATCATTGCTATTTAAAAATTTTTTTAGTGCTTTTATTTTTCATTACCCTCTAAAACGCTATCAAAAAATTTTTTCATTTTATATGAAACCTTTTCCCAAGTCCAATTTTTTATATATTCTAAGTTTTCATTACTTAATACTTTAATATTATCCAAGTTATTAATAAACATTATTATTTTCTTTTTTAAACACTCTTTTGTACGTTTTTCTAAAAGATACTTTTTTTGCTGTGGACCCAAAACATCATTTACAATTCCAACATCTGTTGATATTATTGGAACTCCACATGCCATAGACTCTAATATAGGATTCGGAGTTCCTTCCATCTTTGAAGTACAAATATAAACATCTATACTATTGTAATAATCTCTCATTTTGTCATGTGGAATCATTTTAATCTGTCTATCAGCAAAATTCATTTCTATATTGTAGCCTTCCTTTTGCAATTCCTTAATTGTCGGAATCAATATTGTATTTACTCCTTTAAAATCTTCTTTATCTTGTTCCCACGCACTATTACCACTCCATCCTACAATTAGAGGTCTATTTTTTATGTTTGTAAATCTTTTTAGATTTTGTGGATAAAACATTTCTAAACTAACACCATCAGTAATAACACATTCAGGTTTTTTTATAACATTTAAATTCTCATATACTTTTAACAATTTATTAGAAGACACATAATATTTATAGCATTTATCTAATATTTGATTTGTAATTTTCAAGTCGTCTTCATTAATACTATATAAATGATCATAGACAGCAGTTGTTACTAATTTATTATTCCAATATACTTCTTTAAATGTGTCTATATCTGTTCCTAAAGAGTTTATATAACTTTCAAACTCATAGTAATCCAAAGCTAATAATTTCCCTCGCCAGAAAAAATGAAGTAAGTCACATTCATCTGCCAAAATTAAGGTTTTAGCTAAATTATCGTCTAAATAGGATGTAGGAATAATTTTAAAATCATAATATGTTGATAAATAAAATGAAATATTTTTTGCAATGTTAGCAAAAGCCCAATTATCAGCATCAACTATTAAAGCTATTTTTTTCTTCTTTTTCTTCATTTAGCTTCCTCCTTTCTAAACAAAGAAATTATTTTTTTTAATATTTTTTTTATTAACCAGAGCATTTTTTTTAAGCATCGATAAATAAAATATAATTTTGTTTTTTTTACTTTTTCAAATCTTTCATACTCTGGATATATTTTGGCAGTTTGTTCACGTGAAAATTTACTTTCTTTAAAATATTCTTCGAAAATTAAATATAATTTGTTTAATTCATATTCATATTTCTTGATTTGTTCATTATAGTTATTAATTTTATTATTCATTATATCCATTAAATGTTTGTTTCGCTTTACAAAATAGTCATTATAAAGATTTACATTATGTGTTTTACTTATTTTTTTTGTTTTAGATTCATTTATAAATTTTGTAATTTTATCTATTAAATCATCCCTATATTTTTTATAAGCTGTGGGATTTGGCGTTATATTTTTTAATAATTCTTTTCCATTTGCTATAAATTCTTCTTCACTCATACAATTCAAAAAGCCAGTATAATTTCCTAATCTATTTTTTATATCAATACTATCTTCATTATATATTAATATAACAGGTACATCTAGTGCTAAACAAGGCAAAGCACAATGTAATCGATTAGTTACAACTAGGTTTGCAGCTTGATACTCCTTCAGTAAGTTTTCAACATTTTTAAATCTTTCTTCATAATTTTTTGATTCATTATCACCATATAAGTTATGCGTTTTTTCTATGACTTCTAATTTTGTATTTCCCTTTATGAAATTTTTTAAATTTTCACTTATATCAACAGTACAAATATTATTTTTTTTCTTAACATTTTTAAACCTTTGGAGAGTAAGTGTTAAACATCCCGAAAAATAATTTTTTATATTTTTTTCATCTAAATATTTCTTTATTAAATTATCTCTCAAACCTATAGGTTCATTCTTTTTTAAGTATTCAAAAAAATAATCAGTAAAATAAGATGGCATTTCACCCTTTAATTCACTAGTTAAATGCATTGATATAAATAAAGGATTTATAAACGGAGATGGCGGAAAAGAAAATTTATTATGATTATACCACCCATTTAAAATACAAGTAACCAATTCATTTTTAACAGGTATAAAATTATTTATCTCCTCCCTCTCAATATAATAATCTATATTTGGCAAAAAGCGTTTAGCAGCATACGACTGTATATCATCACCAATATTTCGCGTTTTTTTAAATACTATTATTCCATATTTCACTTTAATTTTACCTTTCTTACTAAATATTCAACTATGTTCCTTTTATTCCTGTAATTTAAAATCCATTTATAATTTTTATTATTTTTTACTAATTCTTTGTGTTTCTGACAATAGTTTATTATATCATCCCATATCTCTATACTTATAGGACTATCAGAAGCATTTTTTTTCAAGTATTTTGGAATATTACCAATTTCTTCATCGGTAATATCAAATCCCCAATTTTGAGGTTTTGCTTTTGCAGTAATTAATTCCATTACTGTCATAAAACATTTTTCACATTTACAGCAATTTAATTGACTACCTTTATCCATATAGCAAACTCTTAATTTTATATCTTTATTTTCAAAATCATTTACTATTTTATGTACTTTTTCTAATCTTGTAAATTTATACCCACTATGTATAATTTTGCAATTCATAAATCTGACACTTTCATCGATTAATGGGAACGAACCACAGGTTGCACCCAAATTCTTACAATTTAAAGTTGCCGGAATATAATGAGTTGTTATATTATGTAAATAAGCAAGCGGTGCTACATGCCCAATCAAACCAATTCCATGTTGAATACCTCGCCACCAGCTATCATTTATTCTACCTGATAAAAGTTTCTCTGTAAGAGTATGCTCATAAATAAATTTTCTAAAATTTGTTTTAATATACAAATTTTTTAATTTTAATTTTTTCCCTAAATCTGATGAATATTCTTTTAAAGAATTCCAACCTTCAACATTATGACTCCAAACATCCCCCCCCCAAATGGTAATTAACAATGGCTTTATATTATTATTCAAACATTCCACCAAAGAAAATGTTGAATCTACTCCTCCACTACAAAATACTGACGAATTTTCTTTTTTAGTACTTTTAGGATTTTTTACTTTATTATTTACTTTTACAATTCCTTTAAAAATTTCCGTGTTATACATAGAATTAAAATTATTACGAGTTTTATCAATTGACTTATAATAATTATAGTCTAATTCTTCAATAATTAATTCGGTATTAGAAAGCCATATTATTGGTAATACATTACTTACAAAGGGAATTATTGCTATTGAATTAGGAACAGAATCTATAGATTCACTATAAGTTATTTCAAATTTGTTATTCATATCAAAGAACTCTCTTAATTTTCCTGTTACATCATATTCGACCTTTATACTTTTATCTTTTTTTATTATATTTTTTATAATTAGTTGTGATTTCATACATTACTCCTTTTACTTTATAAAATTTTTCAAACTTTTCTTTGCTTCAATATTATATTCCTTTTTCCACTCTTCATATAAATTCATTATTTTTTCTTTATTTTTTAATACATATTCAATTTTATTTTTTATTTCAACTATATTATCTGGCGCATTAACTATTAAATATTTTTCAAGTTCAGTATTTTCCCAATAATGATGATTATTACTTGTAATACATGGAACTCCCATTTCAAAGCTTTCTAACGGTAAAAGTGGGGCACACTCCACAAAAGTTACATAAAGATTTATATCATTTTTTGCTAATCTATCTAATAGTTGTTCTCTAGAAATGGTAAATTCTTTACCTATTAAATTAGCTTTTATTAATTTAGCAAAATCTTTTGTTTTTTGACTTATTGGAATACAATCAATTAAATGATTTTTAATCATACTTGCAGCAGATAACTGATTATAAAAATTTTTTAACCAGCGATCTCCAGAAGCATATATTCCTATTCTTATACCTTCATTTTGCTGTTTAACAGAAATAGATTTTTTAATGTTAACATTATTCATAACAAATTCCACTTTATATCCTTTTGATTTATAAAATTCATAAAGACTTTTTTTAACAAAACCAATACTTTCTATAAATTTTTTATTTAATAAATCAAAAATGGTTTGAAGTACATGCCAATCATATTCATCAATATTTACGGCATTACTACCGTGCCACAAAATTTTAATTTTTTGATTTGGATTTAACTTTTTAATTTCTTTGATAAGGTTTCCCCAGCTTATTTCAAAGGCATTGAAGATAATTAATTTGCTTTTTGTTTTTATTAAATTTTCTGCAAAATAATTTATTTCGTCTTCAGTTAAAGAACCTATACCAATATAATTATCAAACAATTCTTTAACTGCATTTGAAGTACCTAACCAGTTTGGGTTATATATTACTAAAACGTCATTAGTTTTAATTTTTGTTAAATTTTTTTCGAAATCATATTTTTTTTCATTCATTACTTTAATCTGTTTTTTGTGCTTATAATATTTATAAGCAGGATAAAAAAAGATTTTTATAGTTTTTTTTAATATTTTATTTTTTTTCTTTCTTCTTTCAATTATTTTTTTTGCTTTAACATTTCCATATTTAATTATCAGTTTACGTTCCTTTTGTGCTTCTTTGGGGACCCAACTTGCAGCATAATGATGAATCATATAAGTATTGTCTGTAAAAATATTATCTTGCCCATTATATGAAATTGGATAAAAATATTCTCGTGGATAAATTGTAATATCTTTTAAATCGCAGACAGTGTCAAAATTAAGAGCCAAATGTCTATCAATTAATATTTCAGTTATCAGTTTAGGAATGCTATAACTATATATTTTGTTTTTATCAAAATGTAACTGACTTCTATAATATTTTAATAACTCTCTAGTAATAAAGCCATTCTTTTTTGGCTCGTACCAAAACCCAGCTGCTATATTTTTAAAATCTTCATAACCCAATATTGTTTTTTCTTTTAAAAGAGAAGATATATCTTTAACAAGCTCCATATCAGTATCAAAATATATGCCACCATATTCATTTAACACTTTAGTGCGAAAATAATCGGCCACGAACGCCCACTTTTTTAACTGATAAGCTTCTTGCGCAAAAGGACATTCATTAATATCACAATTCGTCTCATCCCAACGTATTATCTTATAATCCGGCAAATATTTTTTCCAACTTTTTATACAATTTTCAGCTAATTTACTTAATTTTTTTTCACCGAACCAACAATAATGAATAACCTTTTCCATAAAACTTACTCCTCCTAAAAAAATTATAGCATAATATTTATTTTTTGTACAAAATGGCAACAATAAATAAGCTCATGTTATGTGTATTCAAATGAATTAAATTTTATTTAATAAACCTTTTTTTATTTTTACCAAAAAATTTAAAATAGTTCCTCCAAATTTTTTACCAAATCTTCTTTCTACTTTAAATCTTATGTATTCGCTTTTAGGTATCCACGATGCATCATAATAATGTACCATACATGTATTTTCGGTAAAATTATTATGCTGATGATCATCAGATAAAGGATAAAAATATTCTCGTGGATAGATAATTATATCTTTTTTTAATTTTTGAATTTGTGATTTATTTTCTTTAAATCCACAAGGCTTTAATAATTTAGTAATTAATAAAGGTATAGTATACTTTCTAATTTGATTTACATCAAATTCCTTATATTTTTGGTATTGTTTTAACAAAGCTTTAGTTAAATATGAATGAGATTTTTTTTCATACCAAACTCCTACTGCAACACATCCTCCATACTCCACTCCCAAAAATGTTGTATTTTTTAATAAATTATCAATATTTTTTGTTACTTTCATATCAGTATCAAAATAAATGCCCCCATATTCATTTAAAGCTTTAGTTCGAAAATAATCAGCAACAAATGCCCATTTCTTTGCTTCATATGCATCCCTCACAAAAGCGCATTCTTCTATGTTACAATTACTTTCATCCCACCTAATTATTTTATAATCTGGCAAATATTTTTTCCAACTTTTAATACATTTTTTAGCTAAACGCGTTAAAGGTTTTCCTCCAAACCAACAATAATGTATATACTTATTCATATGTGTCCTCCATTAATTACTTTCAATTAATTTGATTAATTCTTCAATTCTTTTTTCATTAATTTTTTTAAAATCAAGTTTATAATCAACTTTTTCTTTTTTGAAATTTATTAACACATCAGCAATATTTTTTTCTAAAAAAGGAAGTTTAATTATATAATCTTTTAAATTAATTTCCTCATCACTTACATCAATAGTAGATATCATAGGAACATTCAATACTAAAGCCTCTATTAGAACTACTGGAAAGCCCTCATAATTTGATGTTAATAAAAAAGCATCACACCTTTTAAAATACTGATATGGATTATTAATTGCTCCTAATAAAAATACATGCTTTTCTAAATGATATTTTTTTATTAAATCTTTAATTAATTTATTATCTTTTCCTTCACCAATAATATATAAACAAAGATTTTTATTTTTACTTATTGCTAAATAAAAACTTCTAAGCATTCGAACAAAATTTTTGGAGTCATTATCTAAACGCCCTACAAACAAAAAATTTGTTTTATTTTTATTAAATTTAACTTCTATTTCTTGAGTTGATAATCTTTTTATATTTTTATAATCTACTAAATTATTAATTACCCATGTTTTAGATTTTAAATTAGGATAAATATTATTAAAAGAATCTTTAGCTTCATTTGAAACAAAAATTATATGTCTAAAACCTTCTATTTTTAGTTGGTTAAAAAAAGCACAAAATTTTTCTACATCATGTTTATAAGCTTCATAATAATTAGAATGGACATATAAAGAATTATTAGGAGAAGCAACTTTAGCTAAATAAGCACCTATTAAAGAATATGTAGCATAATTGCACGAAAAATCATACTTATTTTTATTTTTTAATTTCCAAAATGTTTTATGAACTAAATTTTTAAATTTACGAATAAAGATATTTTTGCTATTTGCTAATTCATATATTTCCATATTTATTTTAGAATCTAAATCTTCTAAAAGTATTCCTTTTTTTTCTTCTAATATTAATGTAATATCATAATCTTTTACCAAAGTATTAAGCAATATAACTAAAGCCTTTTCCATACCACCTATTTCTAAGTTTTTGGATATAAACAAAAGTTTTTTCATTAACTATCCACTCCAAACATATTCACTTATAATCTTAGAATAATCTCTCTAACATTTATTTTTTTAATTGCATCATACTCCACTTTTTGATTATTTTTTTTTACTTGTTAAAATATGCAATAGAATGCACATTTTTATTTTTTTGCCATAGCATTTGCAATCTATTGCATATTATTTTTTATCTTCAACACCCATAAATTCTAAATATTTTTTTATTACTTTATCAGCTTTATCTATCATTTGAACTTCACCATGTTCTATCCAAACCACTCTATCGCATAATTTTTTTATAGATTCTATTGAGTGAGAAACATACAAAACTGTAGTTCCTCCTTTAATCATACTTAACATTTTTTCTTCACTTTTTGCTTGAAAAGCTATATCGCCAACTGATAAAATTTCATCAACAATTAAGATCTCAGGATCAACAATAGTGGCAATACTAAAAGCAAGTCTAGCTACCATACCTGAAGAAAAATTCTTAACTGGAACATCTAAAAAATCATGTAATTCAGAAAAGTCAACTATTTCTTGAAATTTTTGATTAAGCATATCTTCACTATAACCCATTACAGCTCCATTTAAATAAATATTTTCTCTCGCTGTTAAATCCGGGTCAAAACCAGCTCCTAGTTCAATCATGGGGCAAATATTACCATAAGCATTAACCTTACCCTTAGTAGGTTTCATAACCCCAGCTACTATTTTTAAAAGAGTTGATTTACCGGCTCCATTACTACCAACGAAACCGACAACTTCTCCTTCTTTTATATCAAAGTTAAGATTTTTTAAAGCCCAAAATACTTCTTTTTTCTTCTTTTTTTTCTTTGTTTTAAAGATATCTACAAAAAACTGTTTTAATGAAAAGTTTTTTTCTACACCTAAATTAAAACGCATTGAAACATCTTTAATTTCGACCATATTATTCTTTTCCATGGATTCACCTTCTAAACATAATAAATGAATTTATCTTGATTTTTCTTAAATACTATAACACCAATAATAAATATAACTATTGCCCACCCAGCACAGGCACAGAATTGGAATAAAGTTGGTGTATTATGATATAAAATTATTGTTCGAGCAAAATTAATAAACTGATATAATGGATTTATTTTAAATAATTTAATAAACCAAGATGTAATCATATTAATATCGTACATAATTGGTGTAAGATAAGTCCACATCATTATTATTATTCCATAAATATAAAACATATCTCTTAAAAAAACTGATACTGTTGATAAAATAAAACCCATACCAACGGTAAACAAAAACAAGCACACTACTACAAAAGGTAAAAACAAATGTTGAATACATATTCCTGTTCCTGTTGCCAATATTACGACATATAGTGGTATTAAAGTTAAGACAAAGTTAATTCCCACAAATAAACATTTTGATAAAGGAAATATATATTTAGGAATATAAACCTTATTAATCAAGGAAAAGTTACCAACCACTGAGGACATTGCTAAATTAGAAGCTTCACTAAAATAATTAAACATAACAAGTCCTGTAAGTAAATACGCTAAATAATTAACCCCAGGCATACTAAACTTAAATACATTTGAAAAAACTATTGCCATTACTATCATTTGTAATACAGGGTTAAGCAAACTCCACAACACTCCTAATACACTTCTTTTATATTTTACTTTAAAATCTCTAGAAACTAATTCTTTTAATAAAAATTGATATTTTTTAAAATTAGTCCAAATATTTTTAATAGCCATATTTTGATTGCTCCTTTTTTCCTGGTACTATTATATCATAAGGCTTAAAAAAATAAAAATTTTTATAAAAAAAAAGGAAATCTCCTCTTTATCTATAATAATACTAATAGAGGAGGTTTTTTTATATGAATCTATTAATTAATATTAAAAGTTTAAAATAAGGAGGAGAAAAAAATGAAACAAATTGCAAAATATAATGAAAATATTTTTGAAGGTATTAAACACATTGATGAAAATGGTAACGAATATTGGTATGCTAGAGAATTAATAAAAATATTAAAATATAGTAAGTGGGAAAATTTCGAAAAAGTTATTAACAAAGCAAAAGATGCTTGTAATAATAGTAATATAGAAATCTTTGACCATTTTGTCGACATCGACAAAATGGTATCTATTGGTTCAGGAGCCAAAAGACAACAAAAGGATTATAAGCTTTCTAGATATGCATGTTACTTAATAGCTCAAAATGGTGATAGTAGAAAACATGTCATTGCATTAGTTCAAACGTATTTTGCTATTCAAACTAGAAAGCAAGAAATTACAGAGTTAGAATATAGCAGTTTATCAGAAGATGAAAAAAGATTTTATCAAAGAAATTTAACTAAAAAAGGAAATTACTCATTAAATCAAACAGCTAAAAAAGCCGGAGTTAAAAATTTTGATAAGTTTCATAATTATGGCTATAGAGGTTTATATAATGGTGAAACTGCTGATGATATTGCCAAAAGAAAGGGTTTAAGGTATCGAGAAGATATTTTAGATAATATGTGTAGTGAAGAGCTGGCAGCTAATTTATTTCGTATTACTCAAACTGAATCAAAGTTAAAAAAAGAAAATATTAAATCAGAAATAAAAGCGAATCAAACTCATTATGAAGTAGGTAACAAAATAAGAAAAACAATAAAGGAACTTGGTGGCACTATGCCCGAGGATTTACCAACTCCTAAAAAGAGTTTAAAAGAATTAGAAAAAGAAAGAAAAAATAATCTAAAAATAACGACAAAACTTTAATCATAAAGCTTCTTTATCTATAATACTAACAGAGGAAAAAATTGGTATGTTAAAGTAAAAGGTGCTTGTAAAAATGGTAAGTAAGATTGCCATTATTTATCATTTTGTCAAGTACCATGCACTGAAAGTGCATGGCTTATATGAGTGCTGAAAGCACGTTATTACGACTAAAGTCGTTAACCTATTATTTTGAAATTTTCTTCATATTCATCTGCTTGATTCTCTATATAATCTTTTATCGTTTGCTGGGTTATTATTCCTACACTTCTACAAAAATATCCACTTGCCCACAAGAGTTGCCCCCAATATCTCTTTTTTAATTCTTTATATTCACTTTGTAATACTCGTGATGTTTTTCCTTTTAATTGTTGCACTAATTTTGAAACCGACAAACTCGGCGGGCATGATACCAATATATGTATATGGTCTTTCCCTATACTCCCCTTTATGATATTTACTTCCATACTTTGACAACTTTGTCTTATTAATTCCCTTGCTCTTCGTGCTATCTTCCCTACTAACACTCTATATCTATATTTTGTTGCCCATACTATATGATATTGGATATCATATTGTACATGACTTATCTTTCTCACCAAAACCGCCTCGTTTCGGTTTCTTATTATATCAGCTTTTTTTTATAACGGCAATAAATTGCCTCTAAACCCTCCAAGGGCTTACGTGCTGAAGCACGTGGCCTGAACCTTTTTTTCGTAACGGTCAACGTTGCCAAAACGATAAAACTCAACGACGAATATGATAATAAATATTGCTATGAAGGAGAACTTCAAATGTTTTAAATTATAAAAAGAGTAGAAAAAATTTGACAAATGTAATTAATGAATCTTAAAATTTTTGTAATAATATAGATTTCAATTTATTAAACCATTTTCTTGGCATCAGGAAAATGGTATCTATTGATTCAAAAAAAGTTAAAATATATATTTTAGATAATATGGGGTAGCAATGGACTCATAGCTAATTTATTTCGTATTACTCAAACTGAAGAGAATTTAAAAAGAGAAAATATCAAATTATAAATAAAAAGAGTTTAAAAGAATTAGAAAAAGAAAGAAAAAACAATCTAAAAATAGCAACAAAACTTTAACCATAAAATAAGAAGCATTAATCTGCTTCTTTATTTTATAAACTCTACAATTTCTTTAGAACGTTTTTTAACAAGTAACCAATGCATAGAATCTAATATTGCATATACAATAATAAATACACCTAAAACTTGGGTTACTACCATAGTTCCTTTAAATGGATTTATAATAAGTAGAGCTCCTGATAAAAGAGTAAGTAAACCAATAAATAGTAATATACTCCAAGTTTCTTCTTTATTTTTCTTTAAGAAAATACTCATATTTACTTTCATTATACCATTAATAATCATCCATATTCCTAATCCTATTGTAACAATAGAAGAAATAGAAAGTGGATTAAATATAATAGCAACACCAGCTATACAAGTAATAATCCCATATATAAGTTCAAAGCTAATATATTTTATTTCCTTTTTTGATACAAAATAATTAAATAAAGCAACTAAACCAGATAATAAAACAATTGCTCCTATAATATAGCCTATAATTGAACTAGCTAATTTTGGTTTAATGAATAAAAATATTCCAAAAGCTAAAAATAAAATTGAAGTAAACCACGACCCTAATATTATTTGATTAAATTTCTTTTTCATAAATACTCCTTCCTTTATACATATTATAAATACAATTTGAAAATATTACAATTGCTTTTTAGCATTAAATGTGATATTATATCCTAATTTAAAAAGGAGGTATTAGTCTGAAAAGAAAAACAAAATTTATTTTATAAAAATAGGTAAAAAAGGGCAGACTTCCCCTTACCCCAAAGAAAGTCAAAAATTAAACAGATGAATTATTGGCGTTCTGATTAATTAAATCAATTAATTCATTAGATGTAAGACCAAGAGATAATAATTGTTTAAGTGATTGATTGAAATTGTTTTTAGTATATTTGATTCTATCTTCAACAGGAGTTTCAATTGAAGCTAAATCAACAGGATTCCAAACTTCACCAGTAAGAAACATATGATAGATAGCAACTAAAATTTTCCTAGCAATTGCAATGTAGGCACGTTTCTTGCCACGACGTTTAGAAATTTTATCAAACTTCTTGGCATAGTAAGAATTAGATTTATCTTTAACAGCACAGTGAGCTACTTCAACGAGATAAGGTTTAAGATAGACACCAGCACGAGAAATTTTAACAGATTTCTTCTTACCAGCAGATTCATTACAACCAGGAGCAAGACCAGCCCAAGAAGTAAGACGATAGTGAGATTTAAATTGAGACATGTCGTTACTAATTTCAGATAAAATGCTAATTGCAGAATTTCTATCAATACCAGGAACAGTGCAAAGTAAATCAATGTAAGGTTCATAAGGTTTCACTAAAGAATCAATTATCTCATCTAATTTACTAATTTGATTAATAAGATAATCAATATGATCTTTGACAAAATTAATTCTTAGTTTTTGTTCGTTAGTAAGTTGTATTCCATCAACAGAAGATAGAATATCTTCATGAGATGATTTGCAATTTTTCCTTAAACAACTTATAATATCATCGTCTGAGAAAGAATCATTATTTAAAATGATATCAATAATAGATTGACTAGATTTACCAAAGATATCGGAAAAAACCATATCAAGTTTGCAATTACCAACAGTAAGAGCATTAGTAAATCTGTTTTTCTCAGAAGTTTTGGTATTAGTAAGTTTGTAACGATATCTAGTAAATTCTCTTAAGACTCTAAAATCTTTAGATGGAATATAAGAAGAACGAACTAATCCCAATTTAAACAAGTCTGCAATCCATTTTGCATCCTTGTTATCGTCTTTCTCACCTTTAATAGCTTTAACCCATTTAGGATTAGCAACGACGACATTAGAAATAAAACCTTCTAATGCATTGTATACAGGGACATAATACTTGCCGGTAGATTCCATGCATACATTAGAGCAATCGTTATCAATAAGCCAATTTCTAAAACGGATTAAATCGTTATTAAAGGTAGAAAAACGCTTTCTTAGATATTTAGGTGTGATGGAAGTTGAGTCACAAATGACAGCAACAATAAAAGATTTGTGCACATCAACACCACATGCTT
>CANPXJ010000027.1 GCA_947585915.1 uncultured Bacilli bacterium
AAAGAGAACTGCCGTTCTCTTTTAATATAACATATAATTTCACTTTTGTGGTGGTTAAATTAATTTGCAATTTTTTTGATTAATTATTGTGCAAATTATAAGTTAATTTAATTTGCAAATGTATACTCTTTATCTTTACTTTTTTTAATCCCAAAATGTTGACATTTAGTTTTAGGGGGGGGGTATAATTGGAAGTAGGAAAGTAAAAAAGGTGATCAATGTGAGATTAAAAAATATAAAAGAGAATCAAAAAATAGTAATAGCAATGATAACACTAATAATAGTAATAACAATAAGTGTGTCATATGCATACTTTACATTAAAAGTAAAAGGGAATGAAGAAGCAAAAGAAATAAAAGTACAATCAGGAACAATGTCCTTAAAACTAGATGGAACAACAATAACAAGTTTAGAAAATGCCTTACCAGGAGCAACACATACAATAAATTTTACAGTAGAAAATACAGGGACATTAGATACAATATATAATTTAGATATGATAGAAATAATAAATACATATGAAAAAAAAGAAGAGTTAGAATATAAAATAGAAAGAGATAATAAAGAAGTAAAAGAGTATAGTCAAGCTCCAGAAAGTGGATCAGAGACAATACTAGGGAATATAGGGTTAAAAAGCAAAGAGAAACATAGTTATACTCTAACCATACATTTTAAAGAGATAGGAAGTAACCAAAACTATAATCAAGGAAAAGTATTCAGTGGAAAAGTACAAATAAATAATGCAAGTGGAAACTTAAGAACAATACTAGCACATAATACATTAAAAGAAGAAGTACCAGACTTTTCAAAAGGAGAACCATTAGGGGAGGACGGTAATGTTACAACTGGAAGTGGAATATATAAAGCCGAAGATGATCAAGGGACAAGTTACTATTTTAGAGGGGATAGAAATGAGCTAAATAATAACGTAGAATTTGCAGGAAAGGAATGGAAAATAGTACGAATCAATGGAGATGGAACAATAAGACTTATTTTAAATGATAAAATCGAGTCTAATTCAAAATTCAATGATTATGTAGCAAATCAAGAGATTCATGCTGGAAAATATACAGGATACACATATGACAATACAAATAGTTGTACAAAAAATAATCCATGCGAGGTAATATATAAAAGTGGTGAGTTTTCAAATGAAAACTTTGGAGGACAAGATAGTAATATAAAGACAGCACTAGAGACATGGTATAGTAATAATTTAAATAGTGTAAACGATCAAATAGCCCAAGGATATTTCTGTAATGATACCTCATATGGAAGTGGAAACGAGGGTGCCACAACTAGTGGTTATTTATATTACGGAGCATATGACCGAGTAGTAACAAAAAAAGAACCAAGTTTAGAGTGTCCGGACCCAAAAGATAAAAATGGAAGTTTAAGAGATTATGGAGGAATATATAAAACAAAGATAGGCTTAATAACAGCAGATGAGTTAAATATGGCAGGGTTATCAAGATACGAGCCGTATGCCGATGAAACAAATTATCTTTATCATAATTATTGGTGGTGGAGCCTTTCGCCTTCCTTTTCTAGTGATAATGCTTATGTATTCGAGGGCGGCACTGGCAACATCCTCGACAGCTATACTAGCCTTCCGCGCGCCGTCGTGCCAGTTATCAATCTATCCACTAGTGCACTGATCACCACTGGAGATGGAAGTGAACAAAATCCCTTGGTAGTAAATTAACATATTTGATTTTTCTTTTAATTTGTGGTATTCTATCAATCGCTTAAAGGGGGAAAATAAAATATGGAAATTGAAAGAAAAAATTTAACAAAAAAAGAATTTGTTAATTATTATAATAAAAGTAAACAAGGTGATCATGATGCCCTTAATTATTTAATGAATAGCTATGCGTGGATAGTCGACCATTTGATAGATTACTTTCATGTAGAAGATTTAGATAAAAAAGAAGAATTAAAATCAGTTGGATTAGAATATCTATGGAAAGCATTGAAAAATTTTGATTTTGATAGATCTAGTAACTTTATTCATTACGCCACTACAATTATAAAAAATAGATTTATTAATGAACTTAAAGCTATAAATAAACCTATTATAGAAATATCTTTGACTGATATTAAAAATGAAGAAAATTGTAACAAATTATTAAATGAACTTTATTACAATAATGGCGTAGAGGAAACTTATATTGAAAAACAAACATATTTAACTATCAGAAAGTTAATTGAAACTCTTCCGCCAAATTTTCGTTTTGTAATTGAAAATTACTTTGATCTAAAAAAATTATCAGAACATTTTTGTGTAAGTCGCAGTTCTATCTATATTTATCGAAAAAGAGCTTTAAAAGCTTTAGAATATAAATTACTTGATGAAGAAGAAATAGAGTTAAATGAAAAAGACGAAAGAGAGTATAATTTATTTTTACGTAATAATCCTCGAAATATTTATGATTTGTTTATTCAAAAAACTACTGGGAAAAGATTAGATAACTCTATTGTAGATTTAATATTTTATTTTATAACTATGCATAGATTAAAAGAAATTAAACAATTATTTAGTGAAGATTTAAGTTTTGATAAAAGAAGGTTTAGTAAAATAAGATGTGAGCTATTAGCAACGTTTAATACTGACGATATTTACAATAAACAACCCAATAAAATAATTATTAAATATCTTAATAGGAAAATAAAATACATTCATAGATATTTCAGAGATTTAAATACAGGTAGAGTTTTGAATGAAAAAATAGTTGAAGAAATTATTAAAGATAATATTAACATTAAATATGAATTGTATGCTAATGGACTGGCATCTAATTTAAAAAATGTAATAATTAAGAATATTGATAATTGGTATAATATTCGTACTATAGTTCAACAGACGATTATTAATTTAAAAACACGATTAAACACTGATATTTTTGCTCTAACCTATGAAGAATTTTTCAAACTTTATTATAATACATACAGTTTAACATTAAAGTAGTGTCAAATTACTACTTTTTTTATTTATATTAATAAATATATTGTTTTTCTCATGATATACTAATAATGTAGGTGGTTACATTGAAAGATTATAATTTGACTATAGAAGATGTTTTAAAAAAATATAAAGCTAGTGAAAATGGCTTGTCTACGGAAGAAGTTAAAAGAAGGATAGAAAAATATGGTCAAAATATATTAGAGGAAAAACAAAAAAAAGGAAAAATTCAAATATTTTTAGACCAGTTTAAAGATGTTATGATAATCATGTTATTATTAGTAGGAATTCTATCTTTTTTCTATGCTTTTTATACAAAAGGAGATTATATAGATACAATTGTTATCTTAATTTCCGTAGTTGTTAATGCTATTATGGGGTATTTTCAAGAGTCAAAAGCTGCTAAAGTTGTGGATTCTTTAAAACAATATTCGGAAACTAGAGTTACAACCAGAAGAGATAATGCGTTATTTAAGGTTGATTCTAAATTTTTAGTACCAGGAGATGTAATAGTATTAGAGTCTGGTGATAAAGTACCCGCCGATGCTCGAATTATCGATGCAATGTATGCCAAGGTTGACGAATCTGTTTTAACCGGTGAAAGCTTACCTGTAAATAAAAGTGAAGAAATTGTTAAAGGTAATGCTTTAATATCAGATCGAACTAATATGATTTTTTCGGGGACTAGTTTAACTAACGGAAAAATAGTGGCAGTTGTGACTAATACGGGAGATGACACTGAAATTGGCAAAATAGCATCTTCTTTACAAAAAAGTGAAGAAGTTGCAACTCCTTTACAAATAAAAGTGGAAAAAGTTAGTAAACTACTTACTTTTATTGCCGCTTTGCTAGTCACTTTTGTTTTGGTTGTTGGTATTATTAAAGGTTATACCGTTTTAAATATTGTTATGCTTTGTATTAGTATGGTTATTGCTTCAGTTCCTGAATGTTTACCGATTGCTATTACTACGACTCTAACTGTTGGGGTCAAACAAATGAGCAAAAAAAATTCGGTAGTTAAAGAATTAAAAGCAATTGAAACTTTGGGAGCAACTGAAGTCATTTGCTCAGATAAAACAGGGACACTTACAACTAATAAACTGACAGTAGTTGAAACTTTCATTAATAGTAAAAAAGTAAAAGCTGTTGATTATAAAAAGAATTTTATGTTTTTAAATGTTTTGGCTTTAGCTAATAATTCAGAAAAAGTTCCTGGAAAAGATGAATATTTTGGCGATTCAGTCGAAATAGCTTTAAGTGATTTTATTAAAGCTCAAAATGAAGATAAAGATATAATTGAAGATAAATATCCAAGGTTATTTGAAATTCCTTTTGATTCCGAAAGAAAAATGATGAGTACAGTTAATAAAATCGATAAAGAAGTTTATTTATGTACAAAAGGAAGTTTGGCCTCTGTTTTAGAAAGTTCCAGATATTATTTAGAAAATGGCGAAGTTAAAAGATTAACTAAAGATGTTAGAAAAAAAATAATTGCTGAAGAAACAAAAATGTCAAAAAAAGCTTTAAAAGTTTTGGCGTTTGCTTATAAAAAAATAAACGAAAAAAAGGATGAAAGCTATTTAGAAGAAGAAAATAATATGGTATTTCTTGGCCTTGTTGGTTTAATGGACCCACCTCGCGATGATGTAATTGATGCTATTAAACTTTGTAAAAGCGCGCACATAAGGCCAATAATGATAACAGGTGATAATTTAAACACCGCTATTTCGGTAGCTAAACAAATAGGTATTATTAAAAATGATAAAGAGGGGATTGAAGGTAAAGAATTAGAAAATCTAACCGATAGTGAACTTATTAGTGCTGTGAAAAAATATAGTGTCTATGCTCGTGTTACACCTGACCATAAAGTGCGTATTGTTAGAGCTTTACAAGCATCTAAAAAAGTTGTAGCTATGACTGGGGATGGAGTGAATGATGCTCCGGCCATAAAACTAGCTCATGTTGGTATAGGAATGGGCAATGCTGGTACTGATGTTACTAAGAGTGTTGCTGATGTATTACTTCTTGATGATAGTTTTTCCACTATTATTACTGCTGTTAAAGAGGGAAGAAGAATATATAATAATGTTATTAATAATATTATTTATAACTTATCTTCAAATTTTACCGAAATATTTATTATTATTTTAGGAATGTTTTTAGCAAAAAGCTTAATTTTACCTTTGCATATATTGTATATTGATTTAGTTGCTGATACATTACCTTCTATTGCCCTTGCTTTTGAAAGCAGTGATAAAAATAGCATGAAGAAAAAACCAAATGGGTTGAATAAACGTGTATTTACGCCTTTTAATGTAGCATCTTTAAGTTTATCAGTAGTTGTAGAAGTATTACTTTCATTAATGGTGTTTTTCTACTCTAAAGATGTTTTTGGCATAGGTGTTGCACAGACTTTAACACTTTTAAGTATTGTTTTACAAGAATTTATTTACGCCTATAATTGTCGTTCTTTAAAAACTCAAATTAAGGATAAAGGAATATTTTCTAATAAACAAATGAATCTATTTATTGGCATTTTAATGTTAGTTCAAATTTTAGTATTCTTTAGTCCAATAGGAAGAATATTTAGTTTAGCACCTATCAGTATTGCTCAATTTGCCTTTGTCTTTATTTTAAATTTAAGTGGCTTCTTTATCATTGAGGTATTAAAACCATTCTTAGTAAAACATTTTGAAGATAATTAAAAATAATTTAACTTGACTTATTAAATAATAAACGTATAATAATATCCTAAGAAAAGGGGTCAAGCCATGATTAATCAAGAAAAGTATCAAAAAAAGTATCCTAATTCTTATCAAGTATTAAATGCCATTCGCAATTGTCATTATAAACTTTTTAAAAGAGATTTAAATTTCAACGGAGATAGATATTTAAAACATTTTGGTTGTGTAGAGACTTGGATTTATGCCTATGTTCATACTTGTAGATTTTTTAATCAAACAAGTTATCCTAAAGGAGCTTTTACAGTAGCCACAGAAAAAGGCAACATAAATAATAAAAGTGACTATTTAAACTTTATAGTAAATAATCAAGTTATAGAAAATCAAAATAATGATAAGATTTGGGAATTTCTCTCTTTATGTTTTAAAGAAATAACAACTCGAAATATCAATTTAATATTAACAAAAGAACATGAAATTAATTTTATGTATATTCCCTTTGATAATGTCAATAATCATAAAGAATTGTGTGCTACCGATGATAAATATTTTTATTCGTCTGAAGAATTTATAATATTTCTCCAACGCCTTTTCGATAATCAACATTTTAATATTAACTTTATTGATGATGAAATATTATCACGTTTAAATCAAGATGAATTAGATTGGCTTAAATTAGTAAAGGTAGAATCACAGCAAAAATTTCTAGAAGATGGAAAAGTACCAATAAAAATTGATTCATCAAATATCTTAAAATTAAAAAAGTAAAAAAATATATAAAGTGAAAAAGCTATTATAATAATTCAAAATAGCTTTTTTTCATTAATATTTGTTTTTTATTGACCATAAATTTTTTGATAAATATGAGTTCTTTCTAATTCATTTGCTGTTTTTTCAATATTTAATAGTATTTTTCTAGCATGAGTTAAATTTTTACAAACATCTTCTATCTTAATATTTTGAATAGTAGCTATTTCTTGAATGGTCATTTTTCGATCAAGGTAAATTCCGGAGTTTAAAAAGATTGATATAATTTCTTGAATATCTATGTGAGGATTTAACATAATAAATATTTCATCATCAACTATTTTCTTTTGATATAACATAAAAAGATAGGTATTATTTAGTAAAATTTGAACTTTAAATTGCTCAATTGGATAGATGGCAATATATTGATTAATGGCCTCTAAAGCGTTTATACTATAAATGTCTTTGTTAAAAAAATTTTGAAGATTATGTAAGAATTTATAAACTCTTTGTCTAATTCGTTCTCTTATTCTATAATTGTATATATTAGAACAATTCGTTAAATAATTTTTACCATAGGTTAAAATAATGTCATCATATTCCCCCTGGTTTAGATTATTTAAAAATAAAATATCAACAATATTTTTATCTAAAGGTTTGTTAGTATCGGTATTTTTAAAAATTTTATAAATACCTTGAGGATTATTTTTTAAATAATCATTTATTAAATAATCAGGATTCATTTCATAAGGATTGTGATATTTTGTTTCAAGCTGATTAAGAAAACGTTGTATTTTCATATAATTTCTTTTATAAGCATATTTATCATAAATATTATTACAATTTGTAAGGTAGTTGTTGCCAAAAGCTAAAATAATATCATTAAAATTATAATTACTTAAGTTATTTAAAAATAAAGCATCAACTACCTTTTTACTTAAATAATGACCAGTTTTCTTATTTCCAAAATATTTATAAATGCCTTGAGGGTATTTTTCTAAATAAGTCTTAATTATATATTTGGGATCCATAAAAAACACGTTTGGTCCAAATATTTTTTGTAATTTAACTTTAAAATTAAACATTTTGTGTATAACACGATTACGAGCCTCCATGTCATAAATTTTGGAACAACTATTTATAAAGTCATCACCAAAAGCTAATTGGAAATCTTGAATGGAATAGTCACTTAAGGTATTTATAAATAAAGTATCAACAACTTCCTTCGGAATTTCTTTACCTGTCTTGGCATCTTTAAAATAGAAATATATATTTTTCTTTGGCATTAAAATCCCTCTTTTCTCAAAGTATATTATATTTATTTTAAAAAAATAATCAAGAGAGAAATAAAAAAATGTAGAAAATCTACATTCATAGGATGCTTATTTTAAAGTTCTTCTTTTTATAGGAATATTATCTTTCCCTGGTAAATCTCTTTTTAAACTTTCTTGAATATATTTTTCTTTTTCTGCATCGGTATAAAATAATCCCTTGCTTTGTCTGTATGATAAGTCTTTTGAGTTACTTTTGGTACTTTTTCTTGTGGCTTCTGTTATTTCTAATTTTTCAGGGAAGTCTTTAAATAAATAATCTTTATTTTTAATTTCATTTGGCATATTATCACGTCCTTTTTTTATATTAACATAAAAACGAAGAAAAAGATATAATAAAAAAACTGCAAATATATTGCAATTTTTATTTGTCGGTTGAGCCAAAACCTCCGGTCCTTTTTCCGCCGGCCTTATCATTATCAGCTATTAAGAACTTTTGGAAAATTACTTGGCCAATAACATCACCTTTTTTAACCTCGATATCATGGTCAGCAAAATTAAAATATTGGAAATAAAAGTGTCCATCATTTGATTCATTTTCATAATAATCAGCATCAATAATACCAATACTATTTGCCATGACAAATCCTTTTTTAGGACCACTACTACGATTGGCTAACATATACCACTCATCGTTTTGGCAATAAGCTTTTAAACCAGTGGGAATTAATGTTGGTTTAATTCCCGGTTTATACATTGGGATTGTGATATCTTCGGCCGCTTCTACATCATACGCTGCAGAATGAGCTGTACTTCTTTTTGGTAGATTTATTCCTTTATCTTCCCAGCCTTTAGCAATTTCAAAACCTCTTGTTTTCATTTTACACCTCAACTTTTTCATTACTTTCTTCATATAAAACAATTTTATTTTCTTTTAATGATTTAGCAACATCAATTACTCTTTGATTTTTAGACCCACAATATTTTAATGTCGAATCATATAATTTTTCAACATATTGACCATCAACTAAAACATCAATGTATTTTAATATTTCTTTATCTTTTAAATCTTTATCAAATAGAAATCCGCTCCATACCCAAATAGTTTTATTAGGAAATTTTTCTTTAAACTTTTTCGCTAGTAGAGTAGAGCCTTCAATATTTTTAGGATGCAAAGGCTCACCCCCTAAAATTGATAAGCCTTTTATATATTCCTTATCGGCTAGCTCTAAAACTCGATTAATTTTTTCTTCAGTTAGCTCTTTTCCCCCTTTAAAATCATGAGTTTCGGGGTTAAAACAATTTTTGCAATTAAAAGTACATCCTTGCATAAAGATAGAAACTCTAACGCCTGGTCCGTTAGAGATATCCATTTTTCTTATTTTGTTATAACGCATAATTATTCCTCATCGTCATCTTTGTTATCGACATGAATAACTCTTTCTTTAATTTCTTGCGTTCTTCCTTTATTCCAAAAATTAGTACCAATATAACCACAAGTACGACGAGCAACATTCATTTTATCATGGTCTCTATTACCACAATTAGGACAGTACCACTCTAAGTTATCATCAACTAGAATTTCGCCACTATAGCCACATTCATGGCAATAATCGCTCTTAGTATTTAATTCAGCATACATAATATTGTTGTAAATAAAGGTAATTATTTCTAAAACTGAATCTAAATTTTTAGTTAAATTAGGAGTTTCTACATAAGATATAGCTCCTCCTGGAGAAAGTTTTTGGAATTCACTTTCTAATTTTAATTTAGAGAAAGCATCAATTTCTTCAAAAACAGGAACATGATAAGAATTTGTTATATAATCACGATCAGTAATTCCTTTAATAACCCCAAAACGGTCTTTTAAACATTTAGCGAATTTATAAGTAGTAGATTCAATTGGTGTTCCATAAACACTATAATCGATATCTTCAGCAGCTTTCCACTCCTTACATTTATCATTTAATCTTTGCATTACAGCTAGACCAAATTCTTTTCCCTTACCATTATCAGTGTGAGAATGACCAGTCATATATTTAACACATTCATATAAACCAGCATAGCCTAAAGAAATTGTTGAATAACCATGGTGTAAAAGTTCATGAATACTTTCACCTTTTTTAAGACGAGCTAAGGCACCATGTTGCCATAAGATTGGGGCAACATCAGAAGTAACACTACTTAATCTTTTATGTCTAATTTGTAAAGCTCTATGACATAATTCTAATCTTTCATCTAAAATATCCCAGAAATTATCCATATCTTTTTCACTTGATAGTGCGGCGTCTACTAGGTTGATCGTCACAACTCCTTGATTAAATCTACCATAATATTTAGGTTTACCATTTTCATCAACATATGGAGTTAAGAAAGAACGACAACCCATGCATGGATAACATTGACCATCACCATTTTTATCGATTTTAAGTTGTTTCATAATTTTTTCCGAAATATAATCAGGAACCATTCTCTTCGCTGTACATTCAGCAGCAAGTTCAGTTAAATAGTAGTATTTGCTATCTTTATGAATATTATCTTCTTCTAGTACATATAGAAGTTTAGGGAAAGCTGGCGTAACATAAGCACCTTTTTCGTTTTTCATTCCCTCAATTCTTTGTTTTAATACTTCTTCAATAATCATAGCTAATTCATCTTTGTATTCATCTGTTTCACCTAAATACATACAAACACTTAAGAATGGAGCTTGCCCATTAGTTGTAGTCATTGAATTAATTTGATATTGGAAAGTTTGAACACCATCAGTAATTTCTTTTTTTAAATCTTCTTTAGCGTATTTTTCAGAGTCGGCTTTACTAAATTTACGCTCTTTATATTTTTTTAAATAACGATTGTAACTATCACGAACAAAAGGAGCAAGATGGGTTAAAGAAATAGTAACACCACCATATTGAGATGAGTTAACAGCCGTAATTAATTGAGTTGCAATAGTAACAGCTGTCCAAAAACGATGTGGTTTTTCTATCATAACACCATTTATATTAGTACCATTTTGTAACATATCTTCTAAGTTAATTAAGTCACAATTGTGTAGGGCGTTTTGAGCAAAGTAATCAGCATCATGGAAATGAATTATACCATCATCATGAGCTCTAACAATATCTTCTGGTAGTAAAAATCTTCTGGTAATATCAGTCGAGGTAATTCCAGCTAAATAATCTCTTTGCGTTGTAACAACTTTAGCATCTTTATTAGAATTTTCGGTATTCCAATATTCACTTTCACCATCAATTAATTCTTTAATAGCTAAATCAGTTGTATTAGCTTTACGAACAAGTTCTCTTGTATATCTATAAGTTATATATTTTTTGGCTAAATTGTATTTACCGATAGACATTAATTTCTTTTCAATAATGTCTTGAATATCTTCAACTAATATTCTTTTTTTGCCAAGTTTTTCAATATATTTTATAATATTTTTTATTTGTGTTGCCGAAGCTTGATCTTCTTCATCAACCTCCATATTAGCTTTCATAATAGCATTTTCAATCTTTTCAGGTGAGTAATCTACCATGTGTCCATCTCTTTTAATAATTTTCATAATAAATACCTCTTTTCTACTTTTTCGAATTTAGTATATCACTATTTTTTTAAAAGTTAATGTTGCAATTGCAACAATTACGAAAAAATGTTAAAATTTTTTTAAGAGGTGTCAATATGATAAATTTATTTGAAAACATAAAACCGAGTAATGTTGGGAAAATAATTAAAATTTTAGAAGCAAATCGGTTGACACTACCTAAAAATGTCAATATGTTTACATTGTTTAAAAACTCTAATTTTATTGGTTTAGTAGAAAGTGGTTTAATCCAAATAATTAAAAATGATTACCAAGGAAATAGAGTAGTAATTGAGGAAGTGGAAACTAATCAAGTATTTGGTTCGATGCTTAGTTTTATTAATAGTAAAGAGTATGAAATAATTGCTAAGGAGGATGCTAAAGTTATTTTAATTGATTATAATCAAATATTTTCTCAAGACTATATTAAATATGAATATTATAATCAATTTTTAAAAAATCTACTGCAAATAGTTACTGATAAAATTGCCGAAAATAATGAAAGGATTGAAATACTATCAAAAAGAACAATTCGTAATAAATTATTAGAATACTTTCGTTATTTATCATCTAAAACAGGAACTAAAACTTTGTATTTACCTTTTTCTTTTACTGATTTAGCTAACTATTTAGCTGTGGATAGATGTGCGATGTCTCGAGAACTTGGTTATCTAAAAGAAGAAGGCTTTATAAAAATTAGTAGCCGAAGAATTACCTTACTATATTGATAACGTACCTTATGTTTAACACAATAGTTTTTAATTCATATAATATTTATAGAATTAAACATAAGTAGGTGGTTTTGTGGAAAATGAGAGTAAAGAATTAGTTGATTATGCTGTTAATAGTTTACGAAATTCATCTGATTGTAATAATTGTCAAAAGCCTAATTGCATTGGTCCCACGGGTCCAACTGGTCCAGCTGGAATGCCTGGTACGCAAGGACCAAAGGGTGATAAAGGAGACATTGGTCCCACTGGTCCTCAAGGAGAAATGGGTCCAATGGGAGAAGCGGAAACTATTAGTTTTGGTAAAATTCAAATGGTTACCGCTGATGATGATGCTAAAATTATAGATACTAAAGAAGGTTTAGAACACATTATAAGTTTTGAAATACCAAAAGGGGAAGATGGCGCTCCCGGTCCTAAAGGGGAAAAAGGGGAAAAGGGCGACAAAGGGGAAGATGGTAAAGATGGAACAAGTGTAACTATTTTAGGTTCTTATGATTCATTAGATGATTTAGAAAAAAATCATCCAACTGCTAACAAAGGTGATGCCTATTTAGTAAATGAAGATTTATATGTCTATTCTATTGAAGATGGTAGTTGGAAAAATGTTGGAAAAATACGAGGTCCTGAAGGTCCGCAAGGTCCAAAAGGAGATACTGGACCAATGGGGATACAAGGTCCGGAAGGTCCAACTGGGCCAACTGGTCCTGAACAAATAAATTGTGGTTTATTTATTACTTATAATAATAACTTTTTTACTAATGGCTATGAAGTACCAAGTCAAACTCGTTTACCACTTGATCGTTTGGAAAGTGATAATGGCGGCTTATTTGCTTTAAATCAAAATGAAGATACAATTTCCTTTAATAAAGATGGAGTTTATAAAATAACTTTCATTGTTAATGCTAAAGTAATGTTTGAAAATGATACATCGTATAATCAATTTCGCGATATTGTTTCAGTTGGCTTTAAAAAAGTGGGAGAAGAAATTATTTATGCTGGAGCAACTATGTATATACCCGATCAGCATTCTAGAACTTTAGTAGGCCAAGGTTTAATGGTAATTAGAGACCATACCCAAGAAAAATGTGAGCTAGTCAATATGACTAAAAGAGAAATTTTGTTAGACACACCTAAAATTGAAACAACTCTTTCTAACTCTTATATAATAAGTCCTTTACTAACTATCATATTAGAATATTTGGGGTAAAATAAAAGATAAATAAGTGCTATAATACAAGTAGGGCAGGTGTGTATATTAAAACAATAATAATTATAAAATTCAGCGCTTAATAAAAAATTATAGAGCAGTAAGAGGAGTTTATGGATATAGTAATAAAAGAAATTAAAACCAATAATTATTTAAGTAAATCAAAATTACCAACAGCTGATTATGTTATTAATCCATATGTGGGTTGTACTCATGCTTGTAAGTATTGTTATGCATCTTTTATGAAAAGATTTACTAACCATCCCGAAAAATGGGGTGAGTTTTTGGATGTTAAAATTTGTGATAAAAAAATAGATATAGAAAAATTAAAAGGCAAAAATGTTTTTCTATCATCAGTTACCGATTGTTATAATCAATATGAAAAGAAATATAAATTAACGAGAAAAATTTTAAAAGAAATACAAAATGCTGATTGTGAGATAAATATTTCAACTAAATCCAATTTAATCTTACGTGATTTAGATATTTTAAAAAAATTAAAAAATGTTAAAGTTTGTATGTCGATTAATACTACCGATGAAAAATTTCAAAAAGATATGGACAAAGCGAGTTCTATTTCCAAAAGATTTGCTACTTTAAAAACTTTACATGAAAATGGTATTTATACAATCTTATTTATGTCGCCAATATTTCCTTTTATTACAGATTATAAAAAGATAATCACCGAAAGCCAAGATTATATAGATGAATATTGGTTTGAAAATTTAAATTTAAGAGGAGCTTATAAAAAAGATATATTAGATTATATAAAACAAAACTACCCTCAATATTATAATGAATATGTTAAAATATATATTAAAAATGATAAATCTTATTGGGAAAATTTAGCTTTAGAAATGAATGAATTTGCCAAAATGAGAAAAATAAATTTTAAAAATTATTTCTATCATGAAAAGATAAGAAAAAAATAAAGGAAGTTAGTCTATGAAAGTATTAAGTATTAAAGAACCCTATGCTGCTTTAATAAAAGAACAAAAGAAAAAAGTTGAAACAAGAAGTTGGAAAACCAAATATAGAGGAGAAATTTATATCCATGCTGGTCTTACTAAAATGAATAAAGAAAGCCAAAAATTATTAAATTTACTAGATGTTAAAACTTTAGAATATGGAAAAATAATCTGTAAATGCGAGTTAATTGACTGCGTATATATGACTAAAGAATATGTAGAAAATATGAAGAGAAATAATTATCAAGAATATATATGTGGAGACTATAAAGAGGGAAGATATGCTTGGATTTTAGAAGATATAAAACCCCTTAATAATCCAATTAAAGTTAAAGGTCATTTAGGTTTATGGAATTATTATAATGAAGTAGAAATTATGAATTTAATGCAAGATATAAAATATGGTTGGGTAGATAAAGAAAAAAAGAAACATCAGGATTTTGAAACTTTTGCTACTGATTATTTATTACAAAGTCCTAAGCAGCTAATTAAAAGTCAAATAGGAGTTTGTTGGGATCAAGTAGAATTAGAAAGATATTATTTTAAAAATACCAATTTAGAAATAAAAACTTTTTTCATAATTAATAATGATGAAGGGATGTGTCCCACTCATACTTTTTTAGTATATGAAAAGAATAATGAATTTTATTGGTTTGAACATTCTTGGGAAAAGTATCGAGGAATTTTTAAATATAATAGCTTAGAATCTTTATTAAAAGATGTAAAAAATAAATTTATCTCTGATTTAGAAGATAAAAGCATCCTTAATATTTCTTTGTATGAATATCCAAAAGTTCCATCTTCTTTAAATCCTTTAGATTATATGAATTTTGTTCAAAATGGTAGGAGGGTTTATGTATAAAAGTAATATTAATTTAAATTTATATAAAACATTTTATGAAGTAGCATTAAATGGCAGTATTTCTAAAACAGCTGAGGTTAATTACATATCTCAATCCGCTATAAGTAAAGCAATTAAGAAATTAGAAGATGATTTAGATTGTAAATTGTTATATCGTAATAATAAGGGAATTGAACTCACAGAAAAAGGTAAAGAACTATTATTTTATATTGAGAAAGCTTATAATAATTTAGTAATTGCCGAAAGATTAATGGTTGAAAGTGAAAGTTTAAATAGAGGTAAATTAGTAGTAGGAGTGCCATCACAAATCGGTTCCTTTTATCTTTTTGAAAAAATAACAGACTTTCATTCTCTTCATCCTAATATTGAAATTACTATTATAAGTAAATCAACTTCTCAACTTTTAAGTTTATTAGAATCTCACGAAATAGATTTTATTATTGATACTTCACCCATCCAAACAAAACTAAATGATATTCAAATTATTCCCTTAACTAAAGTAAATAATTGTTTTGTTAAAAATAAAGAGTTTAAAACTACTAAAGAAATTAAAAACTTAAAAGAACTTGTTAAATATCCTCTAATTTTACCAATAAAAGGGACAAATAATCGTAAAGATTTAGATAATTTATTTACCAAAAACAAAATAGAGGTAAATAATATAATTAATATCCATACTAGTGAAATGATAATAAGTGCTATTAAAAAGAACTTGGGAATTGGCTATGTTATAGAAAATTTAGTTAAAGACGAAATAAAAAAAGGAGAATTTGAACTAATAAACCTAAAAGAAAAATTACCGACTATTACCATTAATTTAGTTTACATAAAAAATTATTTAACAACAGCTCCTATCTATTTTATAAAAAACTTCCTTAATTACGAAGTTTAAAAAGTCATATTCTTTTTAGGAATAGCTCTTATGAATTATTGATAATTTTCATTTCATTTTCTTCATGCTACGATTTTTTTGGGTGATGAAAGAAATGGAAAAATTAAATAAACAAGCACTTTTTGCTAAATCATTTTATCTTTTAGGAGATACTTTAAATTATTGTTATGATTGTAAATATTGTCGTTTAAATGGGGAAAAATGTGAAGAAAAGCATTATCATGTTTTGCCAAGTGAGATTAATCCTTACTTTAAAAGACTTCCTATTGCTGTTAATCTATTTTATGGGGACCCTTTGTTACAAGTAGATAAGACGATTAATTTATTAAGAAGACTAGAAAAAGTAAGACATGAGGGACCAGTAATTATTATTACGAAAGGGGACTTTACCAAGTTTCCCGATTTAAAATTTGACTTAGATTTACATGTTGCTTTTTCTTGTTTTGGAATTAATTCTTATCTTGATGGTAGTACCATAGAAAGGTTTTTACATAATTTAGAAAATGCAACTAAACGCAAAAATAAATATAAATATTCAATTGAATTTAGACCTATTATTTATAATGTTAATGATAGTAAAGAGGTTTTTGATTTTGTATTAGATACGGCGCAGAGGTATAACTTGCCCGTTGGTTATAGTGGTTTACAAGGTAAAAAGGAAAGCGTAGAAATTTGGAAAAGAGAAAAAATTAATTTACGTGCCTATCCCGGTTATGAACTTGGACATAAAAAAATAATTGCTCCTAAAGTCGTGGAATTATTTGAAAAGATGGCTCAAGCTAAAGGAGTTCCTATCTTTCGTAAAACATCATGTTTAATTTCCTATACTCATAATTTAGAAAGGGATTATAATGCTCATTATTATCGACCAAATGAAGTTGGGTGTTTTAGTTGCCCTATGCAAGAAAGATGTTTTAATTATAAGAATAATTTAACTTTAAATCCTGATTTAGATGATATTATTCCTTTTAAATATGAGGTTGTTGAAAAACAAAATCATGAATGTATTTTAAAAAAACAAGGATTATGTCAATTTCCTACTGAAGATTGTACTCATATTGGTGGTAAAATTATTCAAATTCCCCAAGCTATAACAACCTCTGATGTTCGAGTTATAAAATGGTTAACTGGCTATACTGTTGATGCTAATTTTTGGGAAGATGCTCATATTAGTCAAAAATGGCAAAAAGAAGCTAAATTAGTTAGGAACAAAGAGTATGAATGAGTTAGTTCTTGGGGTAAATATTGATAAGGCCGTTTTAGATTTAGAGACTTTAATCTTTGATATAAGTAAATACTATAACTTACATATTTTGCATAATTATAATGAAAATAAGTGGTCTAATTTAGAAATGGAAAAATTTAGAGATTTGTTTTTAAGCAAACTAAAGTCAGATGGTCAATTAGTATCTGGGTTTAAGGAGGCATTTTATTCACTCAAAAAAATGAATGTTAAAATAATAGGAATTTCATCTTTAGGTTTAAAAAGAAAACAAACGCCAGCAATTATTCAAAAAATTTTAACTAAAAATGGAATTATTTTTGATAAAGTTTATTTTAAAATGGAAGATACTTTAAAACTTTGTAAATATTTAGAAGTTGATATGATGATTGATGATTTAAAAACATGTAACATTTTAAGTAATCTTAAAACTTTAGATAAAGGTGAAGATGGTACTTACTTAAAAGCATTTACTAGTTGGTCTTCCCTAGTTGAATTTATAGCAGAAAAACAAAAAATAACGAAAAAAGCGTAATAATCTTTTATTCGTCATTTTTTTTAACATTAATTTGTTAAGATAAATTTATGAAAAAATTTAAATATGTCTTAATAAGCAGTATTATTATTTTTGTTCTAAATTTCCCAGCTCATTTTGCTTTTGATGTATTACCCTATACGCCCATTGGTTATTTTTTCCCTGTTAATGAAAGTATATTTGAACATATGAAGCTGATTTTTACTTGCTTTATGATTTTCTATTTAATTTTAGGTTTCTTTAAAGAAAGAATGGAGTTAAATAATTTAATAACAGGAGCTTTAGTAAGTAGTTTAACTACTATAATATCATTTTTAATAATTTATTTATTGGTAGTTTTAATCTTTAAAGAAAATATGCTAGTTACCTTTATTCTTTTATTTTTAGCAATTACTTTTAGTGAGTTTATTTCAACTTTTATTATTTATAAAAAAGATTATAAATCAGCTAATTTTATAAGCCTTTTTATAATCTTACTAATCTTCATTTTCAATGCTTATTTAACTTATAATCCTTTAAAGAATTTTTTCTTTCTTGATAAAAAGCATCATACTTATGGAGTTGTTTATAAAAATTAGAATAAATTCATAAAATTATTTATATTATATTTTCGATATACATAGATTCTTCTTAAAGTGTAAGTATTTAATTTTTGGGGATTTTCTTTTCCATTTATGGTACTTAATCCATAATTATAATACTTACTTGCTATATTTGTTACTCGGCTATCAAAACTCCCGGTAGGATAGGCAATGCCTGTTATGTTTTGACCGGTGATTTTTTTTAAATCTTCTTGGGATGTTTTTAATTCATATTCAATATCACTTTCTGATAATTTAGCTAAAGCTTTATGATTAACTGTGTGAGAACCAACTTCAATTAATGAAGAAGAAGCCATTTCTTGTAAATCGGCTATACTCATATATACATCGCCATTTAACCAAGCACTGATAATATAAATATTAGCTTTTAAATTATATTTTTTTAAAATTGGAAAAGCATTGGTAAAAACATCTTTATATCCATCATCAAAAGTAATAATTACTGGTTTTTCATAATTATTTGCTTTACTTATTTCACTAGCAAATAAAGTAGTATAGCCATTTTCTTTTAAATATTTCATCTGCGCATCGAACTCGGATGTTTTAACAAATAAACTTTCTATTCCCCAAGGTTCATCAAGAACCCCATGATAACAAAGAATCGGAACACCAGCTAACTCTTTAACTGAAGAATTTTGGGTAATAGGCTTTGGCTGTTCTAATTCAATTTTTAAATTTAAGTTATACTTAGTATTTAAATTTTGGAGTTTAGTTAAAGCATCATTATTTTTAGCCACTAAATTATCTTTATTAATATAAAATAAATTCTTTACGGCATTTATATCGCTTAATTCTTCTTTTAAAATTAGGAGTTTATCTAAATATTTTTTTCTTTTTTCTTTTTCTTCTTTTAATTTTTTTATAAATTTATTTTGATTATAGATTTTTAAGACAGTGTTTTTATCAACATCTTTACTAAGAGAATTAATTACTTGCTTTTTAGAAAAATTATTAAGTAAAGTTATATCATAATTAGAAATTTCTTCATTTATACTATTGATTGAAGTTTCTATATTTTCTAAATTGATAAAACTTTTGATTTCTTCACTATTTATTTCTTCATTTTTCTTTTCTTCTTCTAAGACTTGGTTAAACAACTTTGATGTTTCATCTTGAGGATTTTCAATTATCTTATTTTCTAAATAAAAAGCATATTTCTCATTTGTTTTTTTCACTAATTTTTGAGCTATTAATTTTTCTTGTTTTATTTTTTGCTCTTTTTTATAGTTTTTATAAAAAACAGAACTGCCTATACTAAAAGCAACTAATAAAAAAGCAATGATACTTATGCAAATAATCTTTTTCTTCTTCATACTACAACCTCATTTAATATTCGGTAGTGTGCATAGTTTTAATGCAAACTACCTGTTTTTTCTTTTATTTATCAGTATTTTTTCTATATTTTTTTTATT
>CANPXJ010000028.1 GCA_947585915.1 uncultured Bacilli bacterium
TTATTTCCTTTTTATATAGAGAACTTTTTATTTAAAATTGGATTATAAAACAGAGAACTTTTTACTCAAAATTCACATTTTATCGAAATTTGTCATAATTTTGATTTACGAAAATAAAATTTAATGATATATTTATATTAGAAAGGAGTATTTTTGTGAGTAGAGCTGAATTAAAAGAAAATGCTAAAAAGTCGCTACAAGGTAAATGGGGACAAGCTATATTATTACTTATTATTTTTGGAATTATTAATTCAATTGTAATGGGTATTACTTTTATTGGTAATACAGCATCTTTATCTGATGCTGCTACAGTTTCATCTATCTTAGATGGTACTTATAATGGTACTATGGGAATAGGGTTCTATATTTCTGGAATATTAAGTATTTTAGTATCAGCATTCCTAACTTTGGGTTCTGTTAGTTTTTTCTTAAAAGTATCTAGAAACGAAGAAGTTACATTTAAAGAATTATTTAATAAAACTGGTCTTTGGTTACTATATATTGGTGTAACTATTATGACATCAATATTCATAGGTTTATGGTCATTATTATTAATAATTCCAGGAATTATTGCATCTTATAGTTATTCTATGGTTAATTACATAATGGTAGATAATCCAGAACTAGGTGTTTTTGGTGCTATAAGACGTAGTAAAGAAATGATGAATGGACACAAAATGGATTATTTTGTTTTACATCTTAGTTTCATAGGATGGGGAATATTAGTAGGATTAACTTGTGGTCTTTTATCATTCTATGTATCTCCATACATGAGTGTAACTAATGCTAACTTTTATAATAGTATAAAAGATGGTAATACTGCTGAATAAAAAAAGTACTTCAAAATGAAGTATTTTTTTTTTAAGATTGCGTATTTTCTTCTGATGATTTTGGCTCAGTACTACTTGGAGTATCAGTACTACTAGATTCGCTACTACTAGAAGATGAACTTTTTTCTTCTGTTGTATTTTGATTTTGAGTACTACTTGTTTCTTCTTTTTTTTGTTCTTCTGGGGCTTTAGCTGGTGGCTCTTTGGAATATCTAAAGAAAGCAGTATTCATATCGACAGGGCCACTAATTCCTGGAACATAGCCTTTTGAAGTATATTGCCACATTTGATATGGACCTTTGTAATAAGATTTTTGGCCATTAGATGTATAATGAGCAAGCCAACTTTTAATTCCACTAAATCTTGATGTTTCCCAATTGCTATAAAAATCAGTGGGATTAGAATATATCATAGGAGTATAACCAGCCGATTTAATATAATTTAAAAATGCTAAAGCGTTATTTGTGACTGCATTTTTACCTAAACCAGCGCAACGATAATCATCAAAGTCTTCAAAATCATAAGCAACAGGGTAGGTAATAGGATATTTTTTAATGTATTCTATAGTATAACGGGCTTCTTCCCGAGCTTCTGCTTCATTAATTGCAGTTGAGTAAAAATAAATTCCTACTTTAATTCCATTTTTCAAAGCGCCCTGAATATTTTCTTCAAACATAGGGTCCATAACAATACTGCCATAAGTATTTCCGCGATAACCACAACGAATCATGGCAAATTCAATTCCACTATTAGCAACAGCACGCCAATCTATTTTCCCTTGATGTTTGGAAACGTCTATTCCAGCTGAACTACCAGGAGTTTCATATAAAGCGAGTGCATCATAAATATTTAACTCTTGAGCGTTACCAGCGTTACGATTTTTCTTTTGGCCATCTTCTTTATCATTCATTTTACCTTTTTTTATTACTATTGGTTTTTCTTCTTCAACTGCTGGTTCTTCCTCAGTAGTTGGAGCATTATTATAAATTGTTAAAAATGAAGCTGTCGTCTCATAAATCATTAATGGTTTTCGATGCTTTTTTACGTACATAATATAGGAAACACAAACTAAATTTAAGGTTAAAGCAAACATTAAAACCAAAAGAAGCAATTGTAATTTATTTCTAAATATTTTTTTACGAATATTTATAGCTTTTTGTTTAATATGTTTCATATACAACACCCTATACTATATTTTATCATGAGTGCTTAGGAAAACCAAGATTTAATTGTCTTCCAAATTGTATTTTTATGATTTTTCTTCACTTCTTTTAAATAAATATTTTCTTTACTTAAGGTTTTATTATCTAATTTAACCTCTAAAGTTCCTACCATATTACTTGCTGTTTTATTTTCGTCAATATTAATATCAATTTCAATCTTTTTTTCTTCTTCTTTAGTAAGTAAAATATTAATATCATTTTTTAGATATAATTTTTTATGAGGATATTTTTTATCTTGTAAAGTATATTTCTTACTATCTATTACTTTAACTAAATTATATTTTTTAAAATACTGTTCGTATAATTGTTCATGATTAAAAAAGTCATTAGGGTCATTTAAAGTGACAGCAATTAATTTTTTTTGCCCTTTTTGAGCACTTGTTACTAAAGTTCGGCGCGCTTTTTTGGTAAATCCCGTTTTTCCGCCTGTTGTGTATTTATAATTATATAAGAGTTTATTTTTGTTTTTCCAAGTATAAGTTTTTTTATTAGTTTTAGCTGTATATGATTTAGTTTTAGTAATTTCTTGAAAAGTTTTATTTTGCATAGCTTCTTTCATTAAAAGAGCCATATCATAAGCAGTTGAGGTGTTTCCTTGACCATCATCATTTTCTAGGCCATGAGGATTATAAAAGTGGGTGTTTTTCATATTTAAGTCCTCAGCTTTTTGATTCATTAGTTTAACAAATTCTTTTTCGTTTTTACAAACACTGCCAGCAATTACTAAAGCAGCATCATTTCCACTTCTTAGCATTAGACCATAAAGTAAATCTTTTAAGGTTATTTTTTCACCAACTTCAATATAAATGGCTGAACCATAAGCTTTTAAAACTTTTTCATCAACTTTTATTTTTTTATCTAATTTGCCATTTTCGATAGCTACTAAAGCTGTCATAATTTTGGTTGTGGAAGCAATTAACTTTTTTTCATAAGCATTTTGAGCAAATAAAACGCGACCCGAATCTCCATCAATTAAAATCGCACTTTCCGCTGATATAGCTTGAACCCTAATCGGTAATAAAAGTAAAAAAAGGAGCAAGAAAATTAATTTTTTAATCATTAAAAACCACCTATATAACTATAATCTTAACAAAAGCATTTTATGAATGGAGGAAATATTTTGGCTAATAAAAAATTAAAGTTTCAGATATTAAAAACTATTTTTAGTCACTTAACTGTGGATGAGGCCATTATCATAGGACCAATATTAATTGAAAAGTTTTTAGAAACGAATAATAGCTTATATAAAATTCCTATATTTATCGAAGGAATGTTATTTGTAGTAGGGGTGTTTAATGTTTATCGATATCCAAAACTTTATAAAAGTGTAAATCAATTTTTGGATCAAAATAAAAAGTTAACTTATAAAAAAACCAATGAATTATAATATCTTTTTTAAATATAATTTAACAAGGTGATGCAAGTGGTTAATATCATTTGGGGTGTACTTTTAATTATTGGTATAACTTATGGTTTTTTTTCGGGTAATATTAATGCTATTAATAATGAAATAATTGTAAGTGGTAAAAAAGGTTTAGATATGATTTTAGAAATGTTACCTATATTAGTTATTTGGATGGGACTTATGAAGATAGCCGAGGATAGTGGACTTTTAAAAAAAATTGCTAATCTTTTTTATCCAGTATTAAAAAAAATTTTTCCCTCTATTCCTAAAGGTAATAAGGCTTTAGGATTTATAGCTAGTAATATTGCTGTTAATATGATGGGGCTAGGTTCAGCTGCTACACCTTTTGGGTTAAAAGCTATGGAGGAATTACAAAAAATTAATCCTCATAAAAATACTGCAAGTGAGGCAATGATTACTTTTTTAGTTTTAAACACAAGTGGGGTTACTCTAATTCCTACTACTGTAATTTCTTTAAGAATGTTAAATCATAGTGCTAATCCCACCCAAATAATTATTCCAGCAATTATGGCAACAGTTTGTGCCTCGATAGGGGGATTAACACTAGATTATTTTATAAGGAGGAAAAATAGATGAGTAAAATATCAATAATTATAATTCCTCTTTTAGTTTTGTTTATAGTTATCTATGGTTACAAGCAAAAAGTAAATATTTATAATTCATTTTTAAATGGAGCCAAAGAAGGTTTGGTATCGACATTTAATATCTTTCCAACTTTAATTGCCATGGTATTTGCTATAAATATTTTTTTAAAAAGTAATTTTATTGAATTTTTTCTTGGCTTTTTAAAACCACTATTTAGTAATCTCAATATTCCTTTTGATATATTACCTATGGCCTTATTAAGACCCATATCAGGTTCTTCGACTTTAGTTATAATGAATAATATTTTTGAAATGCATGGACCTGATTCTTTTATTGGTTTACTTGCATCTATTATTCAAGGGTGTACTGATACAACTTTTTATGTAATGTCTTTATATTTTGGGAGTGTTAAAATTTTAAAAACTCGTTATGCTTTAAAGGTAGGATTGTTTGCTGATTTATGTGGTATTGTCGCAGCCTTTGTAATTGCCAATTTAATGTTTTAAAATATTTGCTAAAACAATTAAAATTGGATATAATAAAAATGTAAGTGCTAATTTGAATAGCATCTACAAATTTCTTTATAAACGCCATGCTTTAAAGATTACTCTTTAAAATGGGCGTCCTTTTTATTTTAAGATACTAATCAGTATGCTTAAAATAAGTATAATGATAAAATATTTTAACAAAGTTAAGATATCTTTCATAACGCATCAACTCCTTAAAAACCAAAACCCCAAAGGATTAAGAAATTTCTAAGTTGTAAAATGGTAGATGCCCCAAAAAAGCACTTAAGGTTTATTATAAAAAAGAGAGTAGTACAAAGTAAAGAAAAAGTGTTCGTCAAATTCTTACAATTTTTTTAATCTTGCAAAAATACTTTAAATGTTATACACTTTATTTGCAAGAAAGAGGTTATATATGAAAAAAATTAAAAATATACTTATTGTAGCTTTTATTTGTTTGATAGCCATAAGTTGTTCAAAGGAGAGTGAAAAAGTGCAAACAGACGAACAAAAAGAAAAGGTAAATATTGTTATGACGATTAAAGATTATGGGGATATTAATTTGGAATTAGACCCTAATATCGCTCCAATAACAGTTGATAATTTTGTTAAATTAGTGAATGAAAAATTTTATGATGGTCTAACTTTTCACCGAATTATTGAAGGATTTATGATTCAAGGTGGAGATCCACTTGGAAATGGAACAGGTGGAAGTAAAGAAACAATTAAAGGAGAATTTTCGTCTAATGGCGTAGAAAATAATTTATCTCATAAAAGAGGAGTTATTTCTATGGCGCGTTCTCAAAATAAAGATAGTGCTAGTTCTCAATTCTTCATTGTCCAAAAAGATAGTACTTATTTAGATGGTGATTATGCAGCTTTTGGTGAGGTTACTAGTGGAATGGAAATTGTTGATAAAATTGCTAGTGATGCTAAACCTACTGATAGTAATGGCACAATTGAAAAAGATATGCAACCAGTTATTGAAAGTATTAGAGTTGTAAAATAAGGTAAGTTAAAACATAAACTTATCTTTTTTTGAGCATACTAAAAATATAAAGAAGAGGGGATTATATGTTAGTACGTTTAGGTTATGCTGTTATATCCAAAACTTTAGAAGCACAAAAATTATTTCGAACTTTAACATATACAAATTATTTAAAGGAAGGCACTGGAACAAAAAAATTAGAAGAAATTATTTTACATAATTTAAATGGCTTAGAAGAAATATTAAAATATAATGTTAAAAATAATATTCATTTTTATCGTCTAAGTTCATCTTTAATTCCCCTAGCTACTCATAATAACGTAGATTATGATTATGAAAGTAAAATAAAAGATACTTTACAACATATTGGTTCGTATATTAACGCAAATAATTTACGAATTGATACTCATCCAGATCAATATTGTGTACTAAATAGTGTAAGAAATGAAGTTGTTTTAGCAAGCATTCAAACCCTTAAATATGAAGCTTCTATACTAAATATGTTAAAAATAAAAAAACCTCTTATTATTTTGCATGTAGGTAGTAGTGAAGGTGGAAAAGAAGAAGGAATAAAAAGATTTAAACATAACTTTTTAAAATTAGATAATGAAATTAGAAAAATGATAGCTATTGAAAATGATGATAAAGTATATAACATAAAAGATACTTTATCTTTGTGTGAAGATTTAGAAGTACCAATGATTTTAGATTATCACCATCATATATGTAATAATGATAACTTAGATATAAATACTTATTTACCAAAGATATTTGCCACTTGGCAAAAAGCTACTCCAAAAATTCATTTTTCATCACCCAAAAGCAAATTAAAAAGAGATTTTCGAGCCCATCATGATTATATAAATGTTCAGGATTTTATTGCATTTATGCAAATATTAAAAAAATTCAATCAAGATGTTGATATCATGATTGAAGCTAAAATGAAAGACGAAGCTTTATTTCGTTTAGTAAGAGAACTTAAATATTTAACTAATTATAATTTTATTGATGATACATCATTTATAATTTAATTATCTAAATAATAAGCATAATATTCATCATATGTTATATTTTCTTCCCATACTTTTTTAGCTAACTCTTTACCTAAATAACGATAATGCCATGGTTCATAAGCATAACCAGTTAAATACTCTTTATCTTTAGGATATCTTAAAATAAAACCATATTTATAAGAATTTTCTTTTAACCAAGCAAAAGCTTTAGTACTTTCAAAATCTTTCATTTCTACACTGTCACTTAAGATATCTAAAGCAAGTCCTGTTTGATGTTCAGAATAACCAGGTCGAGCTGAAACAGTATTAGCATATTTTTCGCCATAAGTAGTTATATAATTCGTATATAGTTGACCTTGATAAGTATAGGAACGAAAAGCTGATACAACATACATTTCGATATTTTCTTTTAAGGCATCTTCATACATTTTTTTAAAAGCTTCATTGACTTCAGGTAGAGCTTTTCTTCCTTCATAAGCATATTTTTTATCCATCTCAACCATTGATTTTGGCGTATAGTTTTCGGCCAAAGAATGGTATTTATTAACTAGTATTTCTTGCCCCTTTTGTAAATTAGCTTCATTAGACTCTTTGTAAGCTTCTTTATCAGCATTCACATTAACAATAGCAATAACATCATTTAAATCAGCTTCTGGATGAGTAGAAAAGTATACTTCATAACGCTTTTGATTATTTTTTAGATAATATTTATACTTTTCCCATTTATTTTGTTCTGTTTTAAAAACCGAAGTTTCTTTTTTATTATCTTTTGGCAAATGGTTTATTATAAATATAATTAAAAATATTAGAATTATAAGTAAAAGAAAGGCTATAAATATATTTTTCTTTTTTAATTTTCTTTTTCTCATAATGCCCACCTAAAATTATTTTATCACTAATATGAAAAATTAGTATACTTTTTAAAAAAATATTTATATAATATAAGAGAAATGCCGAATTAGTTTAATGATAAAACAAATCCATGGTAAGGATTAGCTGACAGTTTGATTCTGTCATTCGGCACCAGAATGTTTATTTTCCCTTTATTTTATAAGGGATTTTTTATTTATTTTATTGCTTGACCGACTATTCACCGACTATTTTTTATTATTTATCTATATTTGATATTAAATTTGTTAAGTCATTTTTGTAAAAATGAGAATAAGTGTTTAGTGTTGTAGATACATTACTATGTCCTAAAAATCTAGCAACAAGTGTAATATTAGCTCCTTTACTTATCAAAAGCGATGCAAAACTATGTTTAAAATTATCCCAACGTTGGGATAATTTACGTTATACCAACTTTTTTAAAATCCCAACTTTTATGATAAAACCCTTAATTTATAAGGAATTATTATCAAATTAGTTGGGATTTTATTATTTACATAAATCTGTTAGACTAGTGATTTCACTAGTCCAAGCTTTCTGCTCAGTTGAGTCATCAATTGTTTCTAGAGCTTTAGCTTTTTGTGCAGTTGATATTTCCAAATATACCATTGTTGTCTGTAATTGTTCATGACCTAACAAATATGATATTTGTATTATATTCATGCCATCATCTAACCAATGAGTGGCTGCTGAATGTCTTAATTGATGAGGATGTAAATTTAAGGGTATTTCTGGACATTGGGCATTAGCTAAAAAAGCCCATTTTTTTAATTGTTTTTCTACTGATTGTTCTGATAATTTATATTGATTTCCCTTAATTTTAGAATAAAACAAATAGGCATCATTATTGCTAAAATTATTATGGTTTTCTTTTATATATTTTTGTAAATGTTCTACTGTTTTTGGAAGTAAATATAAGCATCTTAACTTATTTCCCTTTCCAATAATTGATATATATGGTTCATTTACATTTAATATTACATCTTTTAATTTTAATGATAATATTTCATTTAATCTGGCACCAGTATTGTACATTAAAATAAACATTGTTAAATCTTTTCTTCCATTTTTTGTTGCTTGGTCAATAGTATTAAATAAAATTTTTATAGCATTTTTACTTATGCCCTTAATTTTTATTTTAGTTGTTTTTCTTTTAGAAATAGTTGATGCTTCAGCATAAATATGCAATAAAGAAATATCCTGTTTACCTAAATATTCTAAAAATATTTTTAATGATGTTAGTCTTAAATTAATAGTTTGATTAGTATTATTTCTAGTATCTTTTAAATAAATTAACCAATTTTCAATATTCTTTTTACTAAAACATTCATAGGATAAATTAATCAATGTTATTCCTATAGTTTCTAAATATTCTAAATATAATCTTAAAGAATCTTTATAAGATTTTAATGTGTATTCACTTGTTGATTTTAAATTTTGAATATAACCATTCAAATATTTATTAATGTAATTAGCAATTTCAATTGACTCCTTATTAACTTTACTCATAATCTTTCACCTCTGGTACTAGAGACTCAAATGAATTATTAATTTGAGTTTTAAAAATATCAGACATTCTTGGTATGAGAGAATAATAGTATTTGGTGGATTCAATAGATACATGTCCCATACTTTTACTTAAATAATATAATTTATCATGAAATTCAACACCCTTATTTATCCAACTATTAATATTAGTAATGGCATAATGATGCCTCAAATCATATGGAATGGCATAACTATCGTTATATTTATTCCAATATTTTTTGAAGTTGATGCTAACCCAACTTTTGGGATGAAAACTATCGTTTTTAGTTGGAAAAAAATATTTTCTATTAGGATATAAATTACTGATTTCAAAATTATATTTTATCAAATAATTTTTCATCAAATCGTTTAATACAACATAATGTTGGTTGTAACCCTTTGATTTATTAATACTTATTATTCCTCTTTCTAAATCAATATCATCAACTTTTAACAATCTTGCTTCAGTAGTTCTCATTCCTGTACTATATAGTAATCTAAAAAATATAGGTATAGTTAATTTTTGATTTTTCGCCATTATAGAATTTCTAGTTAATTCTATATGATCACAAGCATAGAAAAAATTCAATAATTCTTGTTCAGTAAAATTATGAGGTACATATGCATATTTTTCTGGTTTCAAATGTGATGGTATTTCCAAACTAGTAATTTTTCTTGAATTTGTATATTTTAAAAATGCAATAATTACTCCAATTCTAGAATTACATGATTTATTTTTTTCATCACTTCTTTTTGCACACCAAGAATCTACCATTTCTTGGGTAAGTTCTTTACCATTAGGAAAATTGTTTTGACAATAATTTTCAAATGTTTTCAAATATAATTCGTAACTATGATTCCAGCAATTTGATGCCTTTCTATATTTAATAAAATCATAGATAGTATCTTTCATAAAAGAAGTATATTTAGTCATGATATGCCTCATTTATATTTTCAAATTGTTCTATATCTAAAGAACATTGTTTTAAATGATAAAAATCTGCACTTAAATAAAAATTTAATGAAGTTTGAGAAGTATGGCCTAAAACTTGTGATATAATAGGTTGAGGTATTTCATTTTTTAGAAGTGATGTTGCGAGATTGTATCTAAAAATATGAGTGCCTTTTCTTTTTTTATTATTTTGTCTAATTCTAGCTTCTTTAAAAACTTTGCGAACTGCAACTTCATTGGAACTTTTAGTAATGGGATAGTTAGTATCAATTCTTATGAAAACATTATCAAAGTCAACTTTTGGTCTTTCTTTAGTGATATATTCAAATAAAGCATTACCGACAGAAATAGTTAATGGAATTTCTAATGGAACATCAGTTTTTGTTTGAATTATATTTATTATTTCATTATTCCAATCTATATTAGATAATTTCAAATTAACGATATCACAACTTCTTAATCCTGTATAAAGTAATAATGAAACAATAGCCTTATCTCTTAAACAAACATTACTACTTTTATTGTTCAAAACATTTTTAATTTCATTTATTTCTTCTTTTGTAAGGTAATCTATATTTTTTCTAAAGTATTTTATTTTTGGCAAAAGTTCTACAACTTTTTGGCATTCTTGAAAATAGATACTACTTGTTTTTAAAACAATTCGAATATTTTTTACATATGAATTGCTAAATTTTAATTGCTCCTTATCATCAGTAAAAAAATTTATAATTGTTTTCTCATCAATTTTTTTCAATGTATCGTATCCTTTATTTTGACAATAAAACAAAAAACATGAACAATTAAAAGCTTCATTATGAATTGTAGTTGTTTTTTTATCCATTTTTATAGCTGTTTTTTCATAATATTCAATTATACTTTTATAATAAGAATTTAATTTATGATAGTTGGAATTATCAATTAATTTGTGTTTATGATGATTTCTTGATGGCAATTCATCGTATAAATCAAAATTCATAATTAAAGTTAATAAACCAATTTTATGCCTTTGATTTTTAAGATTACATTTTGGATTAATAAATTTTTCATAATATTCTAAATAATTTTCATATTTTTTCCCATATACTAACAATTTGTTTATTTCGTTATTAACTTTGCTAATGTAAGTTTCAGAATACCCTCCTTTCTTCATATGTTCTATTAACTGTATCTGCTTATTGCTTAACTTAGTTAAGTCCATAATATCAATCCTCCTTTCAGATACAGTTACTTATTATATCAAATAATAAAATCCCAACTAATTTGATAATAATTCCTTATAAATTAAGGGTTTTATCATAAAAGTTGGGATTTTAAAAAAGTTGGTATAATTAAAATCATGAATCCTTATTCTTTTTACACCCGACAATTCTACTAATTTGTCTCTTCGTGCTTGTATTGTACTTGTCGGCAACGGAAAGATTTCTCCAAACACAAACCAATCGTCAGTAAAGTTTTCATTATTTTTTCTTGGTTTGTATTTAACTTTTCTAGGAAGATCAATATTTCTAAAAGAAAAAATATTGTTATTGGCATAAGTATAAAAAGTAGTTTTAGAAAAATAGAGTAAATCAGGATGATTAATAAATACATGATTAATACTTTGTTTTTTATCTCTAATCAAAGGTGTAATAATATTATTAATTTCATATATTTCATCTTTAGATATTCTAATTCCTTGTCTTGATTCAGAGCGAAAAGAAATATATTCATTATTGGCATCTTTAGCTCTATAATAATATTTTGATAATCTACATCTTGATTTTTTAGAGCATCCATTGCAAACATAAGGCGGAGTATTTAATAAAACGCATTCTTTTTCCTTATAATTTTTGCAAGAATGTTTACACCATTTTGTACCAGCATTTTCACAAGTATCAACATTAACGCAATTAGCAAAATAAGTGTTATATTGGATATAATCTTTTTTAAAACGATGATTCAAAATCTCTTTAGAAATAGTAGTACGATGTTTACCAACTTTTTCACCAATTTGTGTTAAATTAAATTTTTCTTTTAACATATCTTCAATAATTTCTCTTTCATCTAATGAAAGATGTTTTTGTTTCATAATAAAAATAAACTCCTTTCTGACAAATGAAACAGAGTTTATTATAATATAATCTGTTACAAAACTAAATTCTCTTATTTTATTGAATCGAGAATTTAACTTTTTATTCTACGAATTGTATAATAATTAAGTTTTCGAATATACTATAATTGACAAATGTTATTTATTGTGATAGCATTTAGTCAGTGAGTGAGTAGTTCGCCGAGTAACTGGAGGGAAATTGCTTAATGCGTTTCCAGCAAGCATTGACTTGTGGGATCCTCTAGTCGGGGGAAAGCTCATTTATTTTTTTATGTCTAAATAAATAATTAATTCTTCAAATTCTTTTAAAAATTCAACATTCCCAGGTACATATTTTAATCCATAACCTAAATATTTTCCTTTATATGAATAAAATTTAGGTTTTAGATATGATATATATCTTTTATGTTTTTCATCGTTGTATTTTAACGCTTGTCCTAAAGCGCTACAACAACAATCAGCCAATTGTAATAGTTTTTTTTGGGAATTAGGATAAATTTTTAGATTTTTAATTTTATTAATATCTATTTTAAATTTATTAGTATTAGTTTTAATAAAATTCATTAACTTTTCCTTAGATAAATTTCCTCGACTGCTTATATTAATATTAGCTACTGCTTTTTTATCTCTAACAAACCAACAAATTCTTTCATATAGATATCCAGAAAAATGATAATATATTTCGTCAGCCTTAATAAATTTCATTTTAGTTGTATCAACAATAATATTAATAATCGTAATGTCCATTTCACCAACGTTTGTCATTATCATTAGTTTATTTGGATAGCCTTTAATTAAATTCCAGTGAAGTTGACTTTTAACATTTATTTCTATATTTTCTTTAATTATATCTACACATTTAGAAATACCTAAATCTTTTTTCTTATTAACTAAAACTGCTGTAAGTATAAAATATTTTGAGCCTTTACGTATTCCTTCGTCACCCGATTCATCAATATAAACATTGTATTCTTCCATTTACTTCACTTCTTTCTGATTAAATATTTAATGTTTATTTTATAAAATATCTGAATTAATTTGTTTTATCGTTGAGGTTTTTTCTATAGGAGCTTTGCTCCGCAACCTTTACTTGTTACAGCAAGTAGGGGTTTTTAAATTTTTGTATATAATTAATTTGTATCAAAATCAAAAATGCTAGCCACTTTGACTAGCTTTGTCTATGCCTATCGGCACCTGTCATAGTATAATACCATTAAGGCATGATACTGTCTAAGCATTTCTGCTCCTGTATCAATATACTACAATAATAATTTATTCTAGTCAAGTAGGGGATCTTTTTACCAGTAAAATAGAATAAAATTTTTCGCAATAAAAAGGTATAAAAGGTCGCTTAAATTATAATGATAATATGTTACAATTGATAATAAAAGGTGGTTGTAATATATGAAACAAAGAATAACAAGGAAAATGAAAAGAGAATTAAAAAATGCTGTTAATCCATTAGAAGAATTATTAATAATAATTAAACAATATTTTCCTAAACTTACAAATTGGATTGATAAATTAACTGATACACGAAATCAATCATATATTAAATATGATATTAAAGTTTGTTTACTAACTCAAATATTAGCTTTTTGTTCAAGTTATCAATCAATGAACAAAATTGGTAGAGATTTTAATTCAGATATAGTTATAGAAAATATCAATCATATTTTAAAAACAAACTATATAGAATTACCACATAAAGATACACTTATAAATGTCATTTCAGAAATTAAATTTGAAGAACTAGAAAAAATACAAACAATGATTATACAGTCATTAATACGATCTAAAATGTTGGATAAATATAGATTTAATGGCTTATTTTATATTGTTATTGATGGAACAAATCTTTACTCTACTAGAGTAAATCTTGGTGAACAAGCTATTACAAAAGTATACAATAAAGATGAAGAAAATGAATATACTTTATATTCTTATTATGCACTAGAAGCTAAATTAATTTGTGGAAATATGACATTTTCAATGGCTACCGAATTTGTTGAAAATGAAACTTATACAGATGAATTTGGTAATATTTATAGAAAATTTGATAAACAGGATTGTGAATTAAAAGCAGCGTATCGATTACTTGAGAAAATAAAAAAAAGATTTGTTAAACTTCCAATCATTATTGGTGGTGATGCTTTATATCTAGGTAAACCTTTTTTAGAATTATGTGATAAATATCATTTTGAATATATTATTAGGTACAAAGAAACAGATGCTCCTTCAATAAAAAGAAATTTTGATGAAATAAAAATTATAGATGAAAATTATGAATATCAAAATGAAATAATATTTGGTGATTTAAAAAATAAAGATTTTTATACTGTAAATGTTATAAGTTATGATGAACAAAGTATAGATGAAAAAGCTGGTGAAGTTACAATAACTAATTTTGCGTATGCTACTTCATTAGAAATTACATCTAAAAATAAAAACAGTATACTTCAACTTGGAAGATGGCGATGGAAAATAGAAAATAAAGGTTTTAAAGAACAAAAATCTGATATTTTAAATATTAATCATATCTATACAAAAAGATGTGATGGTACTAAAAATATATATCTAATCATTCAGTTTGCTCATACTTTACTTAATCTACTAAATTATGGCAATATTTTAATTATAGGTTTAGATACAACAAAAAATGAAGTAAGTGACCTAATTAGAAAAGCACTTACTTCAATCTCAAAACCTCTTAATTTAAATAGAAAAATTCAATTAAGATTACCTTAATTATACACCATTTTTCTTAAAAATAATATATTTTTTAGTTGCATATTTTGCACATTTTTTTGTGTGATTTAAAAAGAAGAAAAAGTTATTTATTTTTATTAAAATATGTTTTTTTCTTCTTTTTTTACTAAATTAGAATATTTTTATAAATTTTATTCTATTTTACTGTCTTTTTACCAAAATAAATTTGAAAGTTCCCGTATAATAAGAAGTGGGAAGTAAGTCATTAAAACGAAAATTAATATATAATATAATGGATACATTACTTGAGGGGATAAGGCAACACTAAGGAGTGACCTGAGCACTTAAGTAATGGTTAAACGAAAAGGAAGTCAATTCAATATGATGAAAAGCAGATTTATGAAGAAATAAATCAAGCCTTTCAAAAATGTTTAAAACAAGAAAAAATAAATAATATCATTTAAAAGCAAACTAGCAATGTTTATTTTTATTTGATATTATTTTTCACTATATAATCTATAAAGATTAATGGATGGTTTATTAAAAAAGCGGAAACTATAATTGGTTGTACCAATACCACTAGATACAAACATATCAGTATTTTTAACTTTATAATAATTATCATAATATTTTTTACTTCCTTTTTTCATTAGAAGAGAACCAACATAAGGAATTCTTATTTGACCATTTAAAGAGTGCCCCGCTAAAACTAAATCTATATTATAATTTTTAAAATTTTCATAACTATCCGCTTCATGAGTTAGAACTATTTTATAATAATCATTTTCTGGGTAAGAAAAAGAAGTTTCATAATCTTGAGTACTTTTTAAGCTAGAAGGTAATCCAACAATTATAATCGGAGTATTGCCTTTATCATAAATATAATCATAGGAATTATTTAAAAAGGTAAATCCCGCATTTTTCATAATGATTTCATAATCTTTTATCTTAACGTCGTAGTCGCCAGTAATGGCAAATTTATTTAATCTAGCATCTATTTTAGCAAGTTCATTTGTTAAAAAATCTCCTAAATCTTTTTTATATATTGTGTCTCTATCGATTAAATCACCTGTAAAGACAACAATATCCGGTTTTATTTCATTAATCTTTTTAACTAGCTTTTTAACATCTTTTTTATTAACTGTTCTACCATATAAAAGATCTGAAAAATGAACTATTTTTAATCCTTCAAAATTAGAGCTTATTTTGGAATTATAAATAGGGTATTCTTTTACTTTTAAACCTTTAGTACTAATAAAACGACTATATAAAATAATACTTATAATTAATAGAACAATAAAAATTAAAATAAATTTTAAATTACTAACTTTTGTATTTTCTTCCATATCATGCTCCTGTTAAAAAGGCAATTATCAAAAAGAATACTGTTAAAGAATTATGAATTACATGTAAAGAGATAGAAGAAAAAATATTATCAGTTTTAAAGAAAGCATAACTAAAAGCAATTCCTACACTTCCGTAAGGAATAAAATATAATAAAGCTTTCCAATTGGCTATTAAATTTGCAGGGTTCCAAGAAGTTATTCCTGTAGCTACATGCATACCAGCAAATAATAGACCTGTAAATAAAGAATACCAAATAATGTTTTTAAAAGCATTTTTAAAACTTGCTCTAAATATTAATTCTTCACAAATAGGAGCAAATAAACACATAGCAAATACTGAATAAATAGGCAATTTAGTTAAAATATTTCGATTAGCAGCTTCATTAGCAGCTAAAGAACCATTAGAAATTACGATATTAATAATTATATTAGAAAAAAGCATAATTACAAAACCAATTATCCAATAGGGAATTACAGTTTTTAAATATTTTTTATAGTTTTTTTTGAAATCTTTAAAATCTCTAGATACTCTTTTTTTAAAAATAACTAATAAAATAGCAAGTACAACTAATTCCGCCATTAAATATAATAAATTTAAACCAATAAAACTATTTTTTAAAGGGGTACTTAAAAATATTTTTAGTATTAAAGGAGAAAGTACTACATATAAGAAAATTAAACCTAAACCCCTTAAAATAACCATTATTTTATTTAAATTTTTATTTTCTAATTCCATTTTAAACTCCTTATTTTATATATCCATTCTTTTTAAACATCGCTTCTATATTTTTGCGATTAGAAGAACCAACAATACGATTATAGGTTGCTTTTTCTTCTCCTTTTTCAATAAATAGAGTAGTAGGAGTTCCGCTTGTATTAGCAATTGTAGTTAAGTATTGTCTATCGCTTTTACTAAATGCTTTTAAATCAACAATATAGGCTTTTATATTATTATCTTTAAGTATTTCTTTTAAAACAGGAATATATTCTGCACAATGAGAACATCCAGCTTGGGAAACAACTAGAATAAAACTATCTTTATTATCAATTTTTTCTTTTAATTCATTTTTATTTAATGTTATTAAATTATTATCTTTTCTATTAATAATAAATATTGTTCCTCCTATAATTAAAGCAATTATTATAATTATTCCTATAATTATTTTTTTATTTTTCATTAATATCACCATAAACAATATATCATTTTAATTAAAATTACACAATAAAAAAACCAATTTTATAAAAATTGAAATATGTTTCTTTTATTATAGAAATTTTTAAAGTTTTATAAATAATTTAATAGCAAATTTGTGACTTTTAAATAAAAAGTTCTCTAAAATTTGAAACAATTTTAAGTAAAAAGTTCTCTTTCGAAATAGTAAAA
>CANPXJ010000029.1 GCA_947585915.1 uncultured Bacilli bacterium
TTTATCAAAGGAGGTTTTTCTTCGCAACGCTAAAGCTTTTTAGAACCCCCAGTACAACTGGGGGTTTTCTTTTACAATAAATTTCCACCAGCATAGCTGGTGGTTTTTCATTTTCGCCTAAAAGGCTTTACTATTGGCCTCCACTTAAGTGGCCTTTTGACTGCCAGAAGCATTCCTTACTTGCTACCCTTTAAAAGGGTCAAAGTCCTCTATCGTCATTTGTTGACTTAATTTATCTTCTTTTAATTGATTCGCTATATATTCTTTTATTTTCTTTGTATTTTTTCCTACTGTGTCCACATAATATCCTCTACACCAAAATTCTCTATTTCTATATTGATATCGCATATTTGCCCATTTACTATATATCATCAAGCTACTTTTTCCTTTTAAAAATCCCATTACACTTGATACTGCATATTTGGGTGGTATCTCTACTAACATATGTATATGGTCTGGGCATACTTCTGCTTCTATTATTGTGATCCCTTTCCATTCACATAATTGTCTCAATATTTGCCCTATTTCTAATCTTTTACTTTCGTAAAATACTTTTCTTCTATACTTTGGTGCAAATACTATATGGTATTTACAATTCCATTGGGTATGTGCTAAACTTTTTATATCATTTATTTGAATTTTTTTCACTTAAATGTCCTCCTTCTAATATTAATTGCTTCCTTGCAGTCGCAATTATTATATTAGAAGGAGTTTTTATTTTCAACTCACCGCTTAAGCTTTACTGAACCCCCAGACTATCTGGGGGTTTTCTTTCACAAAAAGACAAAACACTATCATAGTTTTGTCCATTTAAAATCAATTATTTTAAATTTTTAAGAAGTTCATCTTTTTTCATAGTAGAATAACCTTTTACATTTTGATTTTTAGCTTCAGCTTTAAGTTCTGCAACAGTCATTTTACTATAATCTTTTTTAGTTTCTTTCTTTTCTTCTTTTTTTACTGGTTTTTCTTCCTTTTTAACTACTTCTTTAGTTTCTTTCTTTTTACCATTTTTTAAAGCATCAGTAGCAATATCAACTAAGTTTTTAAAAGCCTCTTTATTATCAATTGCTAGCTCAGCTAACATTTTACGATTAACTGTAACTCCGGCAATATTTAAACCGTTAATAAACTTAGAATAACTAATTTCATTTTCACGACATGCTGCATTAATTCTAGTTATCCATAATTTACGGAAATTTCTTTTATTAGCTTTACGATCTCGATAAGCATAAGCACCACTATGGAAAACTTGTTCTTGAGCAGTTTTATATAATCTATGCTTACTACCGAAATATCCTTTAGCTTGTTTTAAAACTTTTCTTCTTCTATTTTTGGATACTACTCCACCTTTAACTCTTGTCATTTAATCACCTCAAAACTATATCACAGATTTTAATCTGCTTAAGTCTCCTTTACTAATTTGTCCTTGCTTTCTTCTTTGTCTTACTGCTTTTGATGAATCTTTAGAAGTCTTATGATTTCCGCCAGATTTCTTATAGCTTATTGTTCCTCCAGGTCTTTTATTAAGTGCCTTTTTAGTAGCACTATGAGTTTTTTGCTTTGGTCCTTTTGCCATTTTTAATTCCTCCTTTTATTTTTTAGGTGCAAGTAGCATGAACATGCTTTTACCTTCTTGTTTAGGTTTTTGTTCAATTTCGGCATATTCAGCTAAACTATCAGCAAATTTTAATAACATTTCTTTACCTAGTTCAGGATGAGCTAGTTGTCTTCCTTTAAATCTTAAAGTAGCTTTAATTTTATGTCCTTTTTTTAAATAACCCTCCGCATTTTTTTTGCGTGTTTCAAAATCATGGACATCAGTTGCTATGGTAAAACGATATTCTTTAATATCTTTATTATTTTCTCTTTGTTTCTTTTGTTGTTCTTTAACTTTTTTTTGCTTTTCATAACGATATTTATTATAATCCATTATTTTACCAACAGCGTGTTCGGGATTAGCATTCATTAAAACTAAGTCTAAACCCGCATAGTTCGCTAGAGTTAAAGCATCTTCTAAGTTTTTAACTCCCATCTTTTCTCCATTTGGTCCAATCACCATTAGAGAAGCTACTTGAATCTCATCATTAACTAGTAAATCATTCTTATTATTTGCTATTTAAAACACCTCCAACATAGCAAAAAAGTAGACACAATGTATCCACTTTTAAGCAAAAAGTACAATTAACTCTTCGGCTTTTTACCTATCTACTTACTCGTAAATCAGGTGGATGTGGATACATCTCTTTCCTTTTTTCTTACAGTTCCAATTATATATCTTTTATTAACGCTTGTCAACAATTTATTTTAAATATCTATCTTGAATTGCTAAAAGATTGTCTTCTTCAACCTCAAAATTTAAAACTGTATTATTGCCATCTTTTAAAGTAATTTCTATTCCCCATTCGTAGTCATCACCATCATTCATAGGCACTACTTTATATGTACAATTATTTTGTTGACCGCTAGGTTGCTCATAAGAACAAGTACCATTTCTATTTATTTTTAATATTTCTTTACCACTAGTTGACGTATAAGTCTTATATTCTAATGTATGTTCACCAACTTTTAATTTAGAAGCAGTTTGAGTGTTACTTGCTTGTTCTTGTTCCTGCTTTTTCTTTTCTTCTAATTCTTTTTGTTTGGCTTCTTCAGCTTTCTTTTGTTCTTCTAACTCTTGTTTTTCTTTTTCTTCTGTTTGTTCATCAATCATATCTTTGATTTTACTTTTACTTAAATCATTATCTTCAAGTAATTCTTTATTAGTAAATCTTCTTTTATAAGCTTTATTAATGCCTGTTTTTATACTATCACTTTTCTTATCTAATTCTATTTCTGTAGCATAATCTAATATTTCTTCTTTCTTATATTCATGAGCTGCAACATAATAATTTTCATTAAATTCATCTTGTGTATAATTTTTATCTTGCGTAGAAATTACTGTATAATCAGTTTTATCAACAACATAATAATACATATTTTCATTAATTAAATTATAAGCATAAGCTAAAGCTCCTTCACCACTTATATCATAATCATTAGAATAGCTAACACTTTTAGCAATATCATAGACAATTAATTTATTATCATCGGTAACATCATCTTCAGCATGAATAACAAGTTCCATATCTTTATCTGAATCAATGTCTATTATTAAAGCATCCACTTCATCAGCTTTAAAATTTAAATCACTAAGTTTATTTTTTATTTTTCTTTTTAAAGTACCATCATCAGCTTCAGCTAGTAAAACTTTATCCCAAGTTTTTGGAGTACTAGTTGTTTTTTTATCATCTTTTTTATTAAAAACAATAAAAAGGACAATACCAACAATTAAAATTACAGCTCCAGCAATGCTAGCAATTAATATAATTTTTTTCTTTTTATTATTTTTACTATTTTTATTTTTGCTTTTTTTATTTTTCTTCTTTTTTTCTTTTTTTGGAGGTTTTACCTTTTCTTCCTCATCATCTTCATCTTCTTCAATGTTTTCTTCAGTTTCTTCTTCAGATGCTTCTTCTTCATCTGATGTTTCATAAGTTTGCTCTTCTTCTTCTAGATTAGAAGACATATATTTAGCATAAGATGTTTCAAATTCATGTTTAAATTCATAAAATTCTGTTAATAATTCCTCTGGTAAGGCTCTAATAACTATAACCTTTCCCCCTTTTAAGTCTATATATGGAGCTAAGTCAGTTGGAATAGTCATTCGCATATAATTATTAAAACTAGCTTCTTTTCTCTTTCTTGCCTCGATATTTTCTTCGTTCATTTACTTCCACCTCTTTATATTAATTATATTAGCACACTTTTATTTTATGAGCAATTACTAGTCTATTGTTCCTACTAAAAACACAAAAGTAATTATTAATAAAATAGTTATTAACCATTTATATTTAGTATAAAATTTAAATCTTTTTGTTTGTTTAGTAATATCTGGGCATATCATTAAGCTAAATATAAACATAAATATGGCCATAATAATATCACTTAATAAATGTTCTTCAACATATAAGCTGATACTACCCAAAGCTAATATAAACAAGCAAATAGTGGCAATCCACTTTAAAATATTAACGATTTCATTTTCGCTTTTTAATTCTATATTATGATTATTTTTTTCTTCCTTTGGTTTACTAGCTTTTTTCTTAGGTATCATTTGATAAGTAGAGTTATCAAAAGCTATTAAAGGATTAATAATTGCTGGTAAAACAACAGCTACAATACTCCAATTTTCACTTTTCCCAAAGATTTCAGCTATTTTATAGTTTAAACAAATAAGTAAACCTATATTTACAATTGGAATTAATGAAAGTAAGAATATCCACCCATTTCCCCAAGTTGCTTGGCATAACTTGTATAAATTATAAAAAGGAATTAAAGCATACCAACCTTTATGATATATTTTTCTAAAAATGCCCCATAAACTAATAATTAGAATAATAAAATAAATAATAAAAATATATGGTATTAAATTTAATTTAGTATTTTTAATTTGTAAAGTATAATTTCCAAATTCCTTTTTCACTAAATTTTTATTAGCTTTAGGAGTTGAGATATAAAATAAATTATTATTATTTAAAACAACTATGTCATAAGTTTTACCTATTGAAATATTTTGATAAAAACGTCTACTAGCCATATCAGGTATTGAATTTGCCCCTAAAACCTCATCTAAAAGCTCACTAAAGTAATATGTTCTATTACTTTCATTATCCAAACTAATATAGACCATTTTATGAGGACAAGTTTCTTCATTACTAACTAAAAAAGTATTTAGTCCCTTATAAGTATTATTTTGATCTTTATTAATAAGTAAACAACCTAAATTATTAGCTTTTAATTTAAATTCATCCTCTTTTAAAGCTTCGGGTATATTTTTAAATGAACTCATAAATAAACTAATAAAAATAGCCAAAAACCATATTAATAAGATTAAATTAATAACAACAACGGGAATAAATACTTTAATATTTTCTTTTAAATAACTTTTCATACTTCTAACCTATTTTATTATTTATCAGCAAATATATCTTTATTATTTAAATAATATTGACATCCTGATATTACTGATAAAATAGTAGCAATTAGAATAAGAATATCAGCAACTTTTATATTCCATAATTCAAATGGTAAATTGTATATTAAAACTAAACTTAAACCAATCATCATGCAAATTGTTTTTAATTTTCCAGCAATACTAGCTCCTACTGCTCCTTTTTTCTCACCAGCAATCATCTTGATAGAATCAACAAAAATATCACGAGTGATAATAACAACAGGAACAATTATGGAAATAAATCCATTACAAGCTAATATTACTAATAAACCATTAACTAAAACCTTATCAGCAATAGCATCCATAACTTTTCCAAAGTCAGTTACTAAATTATTCTTACGAGCAATATGACCATCTAAAAAGTCAGTTAAAGAAGCGATAATAAACATCACTGCCGCAATTATGTATTTTAAATCAACTACAATTCCGGAAATAGTATATTTAGGAAATTCAATTCCTACTTGATACCATGGAAATATTAATAATAATAATATAAGAATAGCTAAAATTATTCTACTAACGGTAATTTTATTAGGTAAATTCATCAACTACAACTCCTTTTTATAAATAACTTACATAATTTATTATCTCATTATTAATAGTAATTTGTTTAACTGACCAAATAATAGCCAGAACTATTAATAATGCTATTAAAGCATATATTAAGACATAATAAATTTTTTTTGTTTTTTTTAGCGCCGGTTTCGTATAAGGTGAAGCCATTTGTTTTTTTTCAGCTTCTTCCTTATTTTTTAAAGCTATTGCCTTTTCAATCTCCTTAACTGGGATTTTTGAGGTATACTCAAATAAATATTCATTAAATTCATCAATTATTTTACTATCATCTAATCCTAGATATTTGGCATAGTTTTGGACATAATCTTTTAAAACATAAATGTCTTTAAAACAGCCTATGTTGCCATCTTCAATATTTTCTAGCATTAATACCTCAATGTTCAAATCTTTACTAGCCTCTTCTAATTTTACCCCTGCTTTTTCTCTGGCGTCCTTTAGAGACTCTCCTATTTCATTCAAGATTTTCACTCCTATTCAAATTTTTAAATAAAATCTTATAAGCCATGTTCTGTACTCAAAATTTGAGCGGTAAATATTTATCTACTTATAATAAATATAAGTCCTCTTTTTCGTTATTTATTCCTATTAGAGGTTCCCCTACCATAATTTGGGTTTCTCACTCGTGGGGTTTACCACGTTCCACTTCCCTCGTTTCCAAGTTCTTCGTCACTTTGGCACTTTTATACCTAATTTTTCCCTTTAAGGAAATTTCGGAGCCGTTAGATTACTCTACCTAAGGTTATTTTTTCCCTTAGCACGAACACTACAATCATTCCAGACTGTGTGAGCATGGACTTTCCTCTACATATAACTTATGCAGCATTTACCTAGATTTTATTCATGATTGCCAAAGACAACTTTTTCAAGTTGACTAAGTCTCCTAAGAAGATCAACATTATTCACATACTTACTAGATGTTGATGCCCCATCTTCAGCAGCTTCAATATTAGCACGCAAACGACGGATTTCATTTTTTAAATTAGCATTATCACTAGCAAGTTCATGAAGTTCTTTTTCTTGTTTTTTTATTATAGTGACAAACTCTGTATAATCATGAATTATCATATCTAAAAACTTATCAACCTCTTGAGGACGATAACCTCTAGCATCAATTTTAAATTCTTTATCGAGAATTTCTTGAGGTGTAAGATATATTCTTTCATTATACATTTAAAATCACCCTTCTTACAAATTAATTATAAGAATTTTGTTGATATTTGTCAAGAAAGGCTAAAATCATGAAAAAAAGAACGATTCCTCAATCGTCCTTTATCAATAAACTTACAAATAACAAAAGTTTTTTAAGATTTCAAATATTAAAAAGGCAATTTTATCACCTTGTTTTTTATTGTATGATATTCTAGTTGGTTTATTACTTGATCAATGATTTCATTTTCATATATTATTTCATCTATTAATTCATTAATACTAGCTTCTTTAGAACTATTTGGAAAATAGCCAATTTTAGTTAAAACTTCTCGAGCATAATAATAGCCATAAATATATCCAATCCGATAATATTTAGCTTCACTTCCTAAATCTTCCGTATTAGGTACATATTCAGGTATTAGACAATATTCAAAATAATTTTTTCTAAATAAATCGTAACAATCTTCACAACCCTTTAAAAAACCTTCCTGATAATCATAACATCTATAGTTATAGTTATTATCTTTATAATCCATAATAACCTCCCTCCTAAAAAAAGTATAGCATACTATTTTAGAAATTTTTAGTTTTTTTATTAGAATTAATATTTAAATTTATACTTGCAAGTGTTACATCTTCAATAATTTTATTAATTAAAAAATCTAATCTTACCATATCTTATCACCATTCTCATTATAAATAACTATCTTAAAAGAATCTACTCATTCGACAAAGATATCAAACAATCGACAAATAAAATAAATTTGATTTGAAGTATAGAAAAAAACATAATATTATAGTATAATTGTTTTGGTGATTATTGTGGTTGTTAAAAACAGCTTGTCTTCAACTTATAATAATAAACAAATGATTTATAAAAACCGCGGAATGGATTTAGAAAATATGTTAAATAATGCTAATAAGTATTATTTAGATATTGATAAAGCTATTATTTATAAAAAACCTACTCCTATTGGAGTAGTAAAGGTTTCTTATCAAGATAATCACAAAATAATTAATAGAGGTTATTTTAAAGAACAATCAACACTAGATTATAATGGGTTATATAAAGGAAAATATATTGATTTTGAAGCTAAAGTTACACATAATACTACTTCTTTTCCTCTAAGTAACATTCATAAACATCAAATTGAGCATATAAAAAAGGTTATAGCTCATGGAGGAATTTGTTTTTTAATAATAATGATTAATAATATTGTTTATCTTTTAAAGGGTGAAGATTTTATTGATTATATTAATACCACTAAGCGAAAATCAATAGCATATACTTATATTAAGGAAAAAGGATATGAAATAAAATATGGAATTAATCCGGATTTGGATTATTTAAAGATAGTTGATAAAATATATTTATAGAAGGTGAATTTATGGATGAAAATAAGAGCAAATTAGATAAGCTGAATGATAAAGTTGAAAATATTAATAAATCAATTGATAAAAAGATATCTAAAGTAAGCGAGAAATTAAAAAAGGGAGGAATTAATATAAAAAAGAATAAAAAGAAAGCTAGTAGTTCTGAAAATAAGAAAAAAGATGTTCAAAAAGTAAAAAAAGTTGAAAAGCTTGATGAGGCAAAACCTAAGACTACTAAAAAGAAAACTAAAAAGAATAAGAAAAAAAGGAATATTATTATTGTTATATTAACAACGATAGCTATTATTATCCTTTCATTATTTTTATTGTTTATGCTTTTCATTGTTATAACAGCTCCTAAATTTGATGAAGATGAGCTTTATAATAAGGAAGCAACAATAATATATGACTCTAAAGGTGACGAACTGGCCAGAATTGGTAGTGAAAAAAGAGAATTAGTCTCTTATGATGAGTTACCTCAAGTCTTAATTGATGCTATTGTAGCCACCGAAGATTCACGTTTCTTCCAACACAACGGATTTGATGTTGGGCGTTTTACAAAAGCTGCTATGGGTCAGTTAAGTGGTAATTCTTCCGCCGGTGGTGCTTCTACTTTGACCATGCAAGTTGTCAAAAATACTTTTACCTCTAAAGAATCGCAAGGTATTAAAGGTATCATTCGTAAATTTACTGATATCTATATGGCTATCTTTAAGGTTGAAAAAAATTATACTAAAGAAGAAATTATGGAATTCTATGTTAATGCTCCATGGTTAGGAAATGGAACTTATGGAATTGAGCAAGCTTGTAAATTATATTTTGGTAAATCTGTTCGAGATTTAAATTTAGCTGAAGCTTCTTTAATGGCTGGAATGTTCCAAGCCCCTTCTACTTATAATCCTTACAATAATCCTGATTTAGCAGCCAAAAGGCGTAATACAGTTTTAAAATTAATGGTTAGACATGGTTATATTACACAAGAAGAAGCTGATGCTGCCAATGCTGTTAGTATTGAATCAATGTTAACAACAAAAGTTGCTGAATCTGCTAATCCTTATCAAGGATTTATTGATACTGTTATTGAAGATGTTCAAGATAAAACTGGAAATGATCCATATAATACCCCAATGTTAATTTATTCAACAATGGAAAAAGGACCACAAGATGTTATTAATAATTTATATGCTGGTGAATATTACACTTGGAAAAATGATGTTGTTCAAGCTGGAATAGCTGTGACATCTGTCAAAGATGGTTCTATTATTGCTGTAGGAGCTGGTCGTAATCGTATTGGTGAAAGACAATTTAATTATGCTACGCAAATGAAACGTCACCCTGGTTCTTGTGCTAAACCATTCTTTGCTTATGGTCCATACCTAGAATATAATGGCGGTAATACGGGTTCTATATTCTTCGATGAACCGATGACTTATTCTGATGGTACTGCCCTTAAAGATGCCGATGGTTCTTATATGGGTATGATGACTATGAAAACTGCCCTATATAAATCTCGTAATATTCCTGCTGTTCAAGCTTTCCAACAAGTAGATAAAGAAAAGATTGCGAACTTTGTTCATAAAATGAATATCGATTATGGTGATAAACTATATGAATCAGCGGCTATTGGTGGATTTGATGGTATGAGTCCTTTATCAATGTCTGCTGCTTATGCAACATTTGGTCGAGGAGGCTATTACATTGAACCTTATGCCTTTTCAAAAATAGTATATCGACAAGATGATTCTACTTTTGAACCAGAAGTTAAAAAAGTAAAAGCAATGAGTGAAGAAACAGCTTATATGATGAATAATATGCTAACTTATGCTGGTGCTAATAATGTTGGGGGAAAAATTCATGTTAATGGTACTGATGTAGCTGCAAAAACTGGAACTTCAACTATTGATGATGCTGTTATTAAAGCTAAACATTTACCAGAGTCAGTCAGTCATGATAACTGGGTTGATATTTATTCACCTGATTATTCAATATCAATTTGGTATGGTTATAAAGAAATTACTTCTCAATACTATACAACCTCGATTGATGGTGCTAATCAACGAAGTAGAATATCTGCTGCTTTAGGAAATCGAATCTTTAAAGAAAATTCCAAATTTAGTATTCCTGATGGTGTGGTAGAATCCCAAGTAGAGCTAGGTACTAACCCAGCCCAAAAACCAAGTAATTACACTCCATCATCTCTAATTTCAACTGAATACTTTAATAAAGAAAATGCTCCAAAAGAAACTTCATCTAGATTTACTCAATTAAATGATCCAACTGGAGGAAATGCTTCTGTTTCCGGAAATGCAATTACCCTATCATGGAAAGGAATTAGTACTCCTAATGCTTTAAATACTTCTTACTTAGAAGAATATATGAAAAAAGCTTATGGAGATTATTATGAACGTTATTTAAAACATATGATAAGTTATAACCAAAGCGTTTTAGGTAAAGTTGGTTACGAAGTCTTCTTAAAAACACCATCTGGTGAATTACAAGATGTGGGCTTTACAGAAAATAATACCTTTACTTATACAATGACTGGACTTTCAAGTTATACATTCATTGTTAAATCAACTTATAGCAATTATCGTTCTAATATGAGTAATGGTATATCTATTGATGTTAAAGGTACTCCTTCGGCTGATTTAGGTGGTTCTACATCAGATGGAAATGGACCTGTTGAAATATCATATAATGATAATGAATTCTGTAAACAGCCATCAAATGGCGGTACTTGGACAGCAGATGGAAAAGTAAGTGCTAAAGTTAATGGAACAGTTATTTCTTCTGCTAATTTATCTTATACTTACTATGATGCATCAGGAATTAAACTTTCAACTAATTATATCCCATTAGGTAGTGAAGGAACTTTCCAAGTAAAAGTGGCAATTAGATATGGTGGAAATGTTTATGATGAAAATATACCATTTAGAGTTTCTAGCTCATGTAGTGCATAAAATAAATACTAGATAATTTTCTAGTATTTTTTAATTTTTTTAAAATATTTGCATTCATTTTTTAGCAAGCAATTAGTACAATCAGGATTTTTACTTTTACAAATATAACGTCCAAATAAAACTAATTGATGATGAGTTCTGCTCCATTTATTTTTAGGTACCTTGCGCATTAATTTTCGTTCAACATCCAAAACTGTATCTTTTTCTTTGGCTAATCCTAACCTCTTAGAAACACGTTCGACATGTGTATCAACAGCAATAGCTGGAACATCATAAATATTAGAAAGAACAACATTACAAGTTTTTCTCCCTACTCCTGGCAAGCTCTCTAAATATTTACGATTATTGGGAACAATTCCATCATAATTTTCTACTAAAGATTTAGCTATATCTAATATATACTGACTTTTTTTCGTATAAGTTCCTACTGGTTTAATAATTTTCTCAATATCTTTTTTGGAAGCTTTACTCAAAGAAAATATATCATATTTCTTAAATAATTCTGCTGTTACCATATTAACTCTTTTATCAGTACATTGGGCAGATAAGACTGTGGCTATTAAAAGTTCATAATCCTTATGATATACAAGCTCACATTTAGGATTAGGAATCATAATATCTAACTTTTCTAAAATCTCATACTTCATCGTCATCTAACCAATCATAATCAAATAGTTCTTTAGTTTCTTCTTTTTTGTCTCTATTTTTTAAATGGGCTTTAACATCATCCATTGTTTTAAATCCCTTTTTTCCCCACTCATAAATAATTTTATCTATATATCTAAAATTCTTCACACCATTATAAATTGCTTCTTTTAATGCCCCAATTATTAATTCTTCACTTACACCACTGGCAAGCCAGGCATTAACAATTTCGTACTCAATAGGTGAAAGACTACGAGAAAATTCAGTTTCAATCATATCAAAAACATTACTTTGCTGCTTCTTACTTTCTTCTTCGGTAATATAACTACTTATGCTATTAAAAATACCTTCTAAAGAAATAGTTTCATTTATTTGACCATTAATTTCCTTTGTCTCTAAATTAATTAATTGTTTAGTAGTTAAATTGTTAAAAGCTTCTAAAATGTCTTCTTCCCTCATACCTAATTTATTTTGAATATCATCTATATCAAAGATTTTATTATCTTCATTAACAAAATATAAAATAAGTAAAAATTCTGGCAAACTTAACTTTAATTTTAATAATTCTTTTATTAAAATATCAGATATTACAAATTGTTTAGAATTAAGCAGTTCTTTCATTGTAACCACATTCCTTTATGATTTATTAAATATTCTTTTAAAACTTTATTTTCATTTATTAATTTACCATTTAATACTAAAATAATCAATTCATTCCTAATTTCTTTTATCTTTTTGGATGGTTCAATTTCTAAAATTTTCATTATTTCTTCCCCATCTATATCTAATTCATTTTCAGATTTTATAGGCATTTGCATATATAATTTATTAATTTTTTTCTTATTTACATTTAAAATTTTACCTGCTACACTGCTTAAATATAAACCATATTTAAATAAAATACTATAATCTATTTTTTTATAATTGATTATTTCTTTTATCTTTTTACAATTTTCTTTTTCTTCTTTAGTTAAAGGAAAGTCATCAGGTAAAATAAGTTGAGCGTACATACCACTAATATCATCGACAATAGTTAAAGATTTATAATCTATTTCTAATATATCTAAGATGTTTAATTTTTTTAAATATTTAAAACCCTCTACACTATTTTTAGACATTAAGATTTTATTAATTTCTTCTTTAATTTTTTGTTTAGGAATTTTCTTTAATTCTTTTTTATTTTGATTAATAAACTTTACTATTTGTTCATCTAAAGAAAAATTTAAAACTATTTTTAATCTTAAAGCTCTTAATATTCTTAAAGGATCTTCTTTTAATTTTTCATCAGTTTTACCAATAACTCTAATAACTTTATTAGCTATATCTTTTAAACCATCAGTTCTATCTATAATACTTCCATTTTTATTCATATAAAGAGCGTTGATGGTAAAATCTCTTCTTTTAATATCGATATCTAAACTATTAACATATTCAATATTTATTGGCTTTCCATCTTTATATTCATTTTCTTTTCGAAAAGTATTAATATTTATAAAATATTTACCTTTAGTTAGCTTTACTGAACCATATGAAGATATTTTAATATTATCTTGCTCGAAAATTGAAGTTAAATCTTTAGGTAAAGCATTAGTAGCTATATCAATATCATTAGTATGTCTATCTAAAATAAAATCTCGAACATAGCCTCCAACAATATAAGCATCATATCCACAGGAAATTATTTTTTGTAAAATTTCTTCAATTTCTTTTATCATTTTTTCACCACTACAATTATAGAACAAATAACTAAATATAGCAAATAAAAAAGTAGTAATAATAACTACTTATTAGGGTCTACTAAAATCTTAATAGCATCATCATTTCCATTAGTAAGACGCTCGTATGAACTTTGAACATCATCTAATGTAACTATATCAGAAATAAATTTCTTAACATCGATTTTTGCACTTGCCATTAAATCTATACAAGTTTGGAACTCTTCTTTTGTATAAGCTATGGCCCCTTTAACTGTAAGTTCACTCATAACTACAGATACAGTTGGAATAGTAATTGGTATCATGGAAACACCAACTAGAACGCATGTTCCTCCTGGTTTAGTAGCTAAAATAGCACTAGTGACCGCAGGAGCATTACCGCAGCATTCAATTACAATATCAAAACCTTCTTTAGTATCTTCAACTATATTTTGAGAAATATCAGTTTTAGCATCGTACCATCTATCAGCAACACCAAGTTTAACGGCATTTTCACCTCTTTTTTCGTTAGTTTCACTTACTACTACTAAAGAAGCTCCTTCCATTTTAGCAAACATGGCTGATACTAGTCCAATTATTCCTCCCCCTATTACTAAAACTTTATCTCCAACTTTTATATCAGCCAAATGAATTCCATGTAAACCAACAGCAGTTGGCTCGACCATAGCAACCTCTTCATCAGATATATTGTCTGGAACTTTTAATACCATATCTTCTCTAATTGCCATTTTAGGCGCAAGTGCTCCTGAATTAGTTAATGATAGACCTGTAGCACTTTCCCATGTTTCCTTACAATATTGAATATTACCAGTAAGACAAGCACTACATTTTCCACATGGTGATATAGGAAGAGCTGTAACTCTATCCCCAACTTTTAAATCGTCTCTATTACCAGGGTCAGTAACTATTCCACAATATTCATGGCCTAAAACTAAACCTTTAGGTTCCCCAATATCCCAATAATGAATATCAGAACCACAAATACCAGCTTTTTTAACATCAATTAAAACATATCCATCTTTTTTTACTGGTTCTTCAATTTCTCCTACTTCAAATTCTCTTTTACCTATTAATTTTACACATTTCATAATTTACTTCCTCCATTTTAATAGTATCATAACTATGAAAAAGTTAGAGTAAAATAATTTATTAATTGACACTAGTTTACAACATATGGACTTTGTTCACTTCCATTGCCTGTTACTTTAATATCAGATTTTAAGTTGATAACTGGCACAACGGCGTAGGTGCAGACAGCATCCATGCGATAGATGTGCCCTCTGTAGACTTCGAATACACGTGCCAAAGTCTCAGAATAGTTAGGCGACATACTCCACCACCAATAGTCATGGTAAAGATAGTTTGTTTCATCTGCATTTGGTTCATACCACGATAATCCTGACATATTCATTTCATCTGCTGTTATTAAGCCTATCTTTAGTTTATATATTCCTCCATATGTTCTTATATTATTACTATTGTCCGCTGGATTTGGGCACTTTAAACTTGGTTCATGATCAGTATATATTCTGTCAAACGCTCCGTAAAATACAAATGCTGTACTATTTGAATTATGCACATATCTTGGGCTTGATGTATCATTGCAAAAATAACCTGTTGCAATTTTTTCGTTTACATCTTTTAAATTATTTGTATACCAAGTTTCTAGCGTTGTTTTTATATCACTATTTGTTCCTCCAAAGTTTTCGTTATTAAAACTATTACTATTTGAATCATATGTTACCTCGCATGGATGAGATTGGGTGCAGTTAGTATTATTTCCCATTGTAAACCCTACTTTCTCATGTACGGGTTTAGAACTAGGCACAAAATAGTTGAACATTGAATCAGTATCTATTTTATCATTCAAAATAAGTCTTATTGTTCCATCTCCATTTATTCTTACTATTCTCCATAACATGTCTGCAAACTTAACATAGTTGTTTTCTACTGCTCCTCTAAAGTAGTAACTTTCTCCTTGATCATCTTCGGCTTTATATAATCCACTTGTACAACTTTCACTATCATTTGGACATCCTTTACTAAAATCCGGTGTTTCTGTTTGAATTGGATTATTAGCTATTATATTGTTTACTAAAATTTTATCATTTTTATTTATTTGATTTGCTCTTATAGCTATTCTTCCTTTAAATTCTTTACCACTTCCTAGGTTTTCTGTTATATCTTGGTTTATCCATAATCTTAAGACATATGTTTTTTTACCTCCTGTTTGACCACTAGCTTCTGCTCCTGGTACTACATCTTTTAATATTGACCTAGCACTAGAAACTTCTTGATCTGATAAAGGGACTGGAGTTGTTTCACTCATTTCACTTAACAATACTGGTTCTATTTCTCTAGATCCACTTACATTTATTTTAAGATTACTATCTGCTAATGTCGTAGTTATTTCATCTAAAACTACTTCATAGGCAACTGGTATTGTACAAGTATTTGTTATACTAAATGTTGTACCTTTAGATTTTTTCCCTGCTTCATCAGTTATAGGATATCCATTTATTATATTGATGCTATCTCCTTCTGTAAATTTGATATCTAAACATCCTGTTGTAATACTATTTTGACCTGTTTGAATATGAGTTGTCGTCCACAATGCATAACTCACTGTACTTATGCTTATTATTAATGTTATTATTACTACTATTATTATTTTCTTTTTATTTTTTAATCCCACTTTGATCACCTTATTTGTTTTTCTACTCCAATTATACCCCCCCCCTAAAACCAATTGTCAACACATTTGGGTTTAAAAAAGATAAAAAGAAAAGAATTAACTAAACCTTAATTCCTTAATTTTCTATTACTTGGTATGGTTTTTCCTTCGTTCCTTGCCCTGTTACTTGAACGTCCGATTTTAGATTTATTACTGGTCTAACATGACCTGCAGCATACTCACCCCATAATTTAATTGTTGCACTAAGACAGCCAAGATGGGTTCTATCAGCATCAAAAATACAGACTGAACCTCCACTAGCGCTAGAAGACTGTAGTGTCATTAACCACCAAATATAATCTTTTTCAAATATATAATTACTTCCATTATTATAACCATTTGTCATTCCTATGTACATTATTTCATCAGCAGATAATAAACCAACTTTCACTTTATATACTCCTCCATATAATTTTAAACTTCCATTTTCTTCGGTCGGGTTTGGACATCTTAAACTTGGCTGTTGATTAATAACTACTCTTCTATGTCCACCAAAATGGATACTCTTGGTTTCATCAATATATTCTCCAAATGATACATCATTACAATATCTACTTGTTTCTATCTTATCATCTATATCACTTAAATTTTTTTCGTACCACTCTTCTAAATATGTTTTCATTGTACTTGCTGTTCCTTCTTCTTTGGTACATGGGTTATCTTTTGTACAGGGATGAGTATTATTTCTTGTATATCCTGAATATTCCACAGCAGTCCTATTACTATTATATTCTTTCTGACCTATTGATTCTTCATTTATTAATCTTACAGAACCATCTCCATTTATTCGTACTATTCTCCATATTATTGGGTCTCCTGCTTTTATTATCTTTTCTTCTATACTATTTTGACATTCTTCTAATGTTTTATATGTTCCTTTTTTATACTCTTCATTACAATAATTTAATGCATCATTTTTATCCTTAAACTGTGTAAGTTCTTTACCATTTACTACATAAAATTTAATTTCTTCTTTATATGTCCCCAATTTAACGTAATTGTTTTTTATATCTCCTCTAAAGTAATAACTTATTCCATCATCATCTTCAGTTTTGTATAATCCACTTCCCGTATTTGTTCCACTTTTTGGTGGTTCTCCTTTACTAAAGTCTGGCTCTTCTTCTATTACAACATATCTTTGATTAAA
>CANPXJ010000030.1 GCA_947585915.1 uncultured Bacilli bacterium
TAGCCCTTGACTAAAAACCATGACAGACTAAATTGTACATATATATTCTTTATCTCAATTTACTTTTACAATTGAATACATCTTTTTTATTTTTAGAACAAACTTTAAATTTAAGTCAAAATAATATATAATATTCTTGGGTGTTTTAAGTGAAGAGAAGTGAAGTAAATAGAGAAGAATTATCACCAATGATGAAACAATACATGGAAATAAAAGATAATTATGAAGAAGAAATCTTATTTTTTCGTCTAGGTGATTTTTATGAGTTATTTTTTGAAGATGGTGTTTTAGTATCGCATGAACTAGAACTTACTTTAACTGGTAAAAATGCGGGTTTAAAAGAAAGAATTCCCATGTGTGGTGTTCCTTTTCATTCAGTTAAACCTTATTTGGAAAAATTAGTTGATAAAGGTTATAAAGTAGCAATTTGTGAGCAACTAGAGGACCCTAAAAATGTAAAAGGGGTAGTAAAAAGAGGAGTTGTCCAAGTTGTTAGTAAAGGAACATTTGTCGATTTAGATTTCTTAAAAGAGTATGATAATAGCTATATTGGTAGTGTTTTAGATTTTAAAACTAAATATGTTTTAACTTATACAGATATTTCTACGGGAGAATTCTATGTTTGTTTTGTTGAACATGAAATAGATAAATTATTAAGTGAAATATTAAATCTTAATTTAGCTTCGGTTATTTTAGCTGATAATACCGATACAGTTTTAATTGATACTTTAAAAAATTCTTATGGTATCAATGTCTATATAAATTCGGAATATTTAGAAAATCAATATGAAAATATTTATAAACATATCAAAGATTTTTATCTTATTACCGGAATTAAACATTTATTATATTATTTAGTTGTTAAAGAGTTGAAAGATTTATCACATGTTAAAGAAGTTAAAGTTGTAAATAAAGAAAATTATTTAGCTTTAGATATTCATACAACTCGTAATCTAGAATTATTTGAAACTTTAAGATTAAAAGAAAGAACTTATTCACTAATCTGGCTTTTAGATAAAACCAAGACGGCTATGGGTAGTCGAAAATTAAAAAGCTGGTTACAAAATCCCTTAGTAAATAGAGAAAAAATAGAGAATAGATATGACCAAATAGAAAAATTAAATAATGAATTTATTTTAAAAGAAGAAATTCGTAATGATTTATATGAAGTATATGACTTGGAGAGATTGTGTGCCAAAGTTATTTGTGGCTCTTTAAATGCTCGGGATGTTATTCAAATAAAAAACTCTTTAAAAGTTTTACCAAATATAATTAAGAAAGTGCAAGAATTAAAATTTAATTTAGAAATAGCATCTCATCAAGAATTATATGATTTATTAGAGAAAGCTATAATTGATAATCCTCCTCTTACTTTAAAAGAAGGTTCACTCATCAAGCCAGGATATAGTGCGGAATTAGATGAGTTACGTTCGGTTAGTAAAGGGGGAAAAGAGTTCATCGCTTCTTTAGAAAATAGCGAAAAAGAGCGTACAGGAATTAAAAATCTAAAAGTTGGTTATAACAAAGTCTTTGGTTATTATATTGAAATAAGCAAAAGTAATTTAAAAGACATAGATCCGTCTTGGGGTTTTGAGCGTAGACAAACTTTAGCTAATTGTGAAAGATTTATAACGCCAACTTTAAAAGAAAAAGAAGCTTTAGTTTTAAATGCTGAGGAAAAAATAGGGGAATTAGAATATAATTTATTTTTAGAAATCAAAGATAAAATTAAGAATGAAATTTTTGCTTTAAAAACAACAGCTAGTGCTATTAGTGAACTGGATGCTATTATTTCTTTATCCGTAGTTAGTGAAGAATATAATCTAGTTAGACCAACAATTACAGATGAAGCTAATTTAAAAATCAAACAAGGACGTCATCCCGTTGTAGAAAGAGTAAGTAAAAGTGAATATATTGCCAATGATTGTATTATGGATTCCACGATTAATACGCTTTTAATTACTGGCCCTAATATGTCGGGAAAAAGTACTTACATGCGTCAGTTGGCTATTATAATTATTATGGCACAAATGGGAAGTTTTGTTCCGGCTAAAAGTGCTACTTTACCAATATTTGATAAAATATTTACGCGTATTGGGGCTTCCGATGATTTAGTTAGTGGCGAATCAACCTTCATGGTCGAAATGCTAGAAGCGTGTAATGCTATAAAAAATGCTACGGCAAAAAGTTTAATCTTATTTGATGAATTAGGAAGAGGAACAGCTACTTATGATGGAATGAGTATTGCCCAAGCTATTTTGGAGTATGTTAATAAAAATATTAAATGCAAAACCTTATTTTCCACCCACTATCATGAACTTACTAGTTTAGATAAAGAATTTCCCAATATTAAAAATGTTCATGTTACAGCTTTAGAAGAAAATGGTAATATTACTTTTCTTCATAAAGTTAAAAATGGAGCCGTAGATAAAAGTTATGGTATTCATGTAGCTAAATTAGCAGGAATGCCTAAAGAACTTTTAAAAAGAGCCGATGAAGTTTTAAATATATACGAAAGTAAAGGGAAAAAACCAGTTAAAGTTCAAGAACAACTAATTTTTGATTTAGATGCTAAAGAAGATGAAAAAGAAGATATGTTAAAAAAAGAATTAGCTAGTATTGACCCTTTAAATATTACGCCAATGGAAGCTATTAATATTTTATATGATTTAAAACAAAAGGCGAAAGAAAATTAAATGATAATTAAGTAAAAATAAAAAAGATGATACTGACGTTTATAAATATAAATAATATAAATATAATCAAATTTAAATATATTATTTTATATAGAATTATGCTATACTACTATGTAGTTGAGGAGGGTTTATGTATATGAAAAAAGTAACTGAAATTGTTCAAAAAGTGGGAAGTCAATATGTTGGTGATGATTGTATTCAAGTAATGGCTCCATATAAAAATGCAATTACTATTTTAAATAAAGATGGTGTAATTTATTCTCATAAAGAGGGGGTTTATCCTTCAGTTCACGAATATGTTAAAGACGAGAGAAGAAAACAATTTCCATATTCTAATATACCAACACATTATTCAAGAGCTAGATTATTTGGCAAAATGAATTATGCAAATCAATTATTAAATTTTGAAGAACCATATATAAGAATTGGTGATGGTGGAATTATTGAAAACTTTGCTGTAAAGGATAATAATCAAGCCTTTTTAATTACCAAAATTTTGCAAGCGAATAAGACTAGTAAATATATGACTTATGATGAATTAATGAATTTTGTAGCAAAGTCTAGTGATAATGAACAAATATATTATGTTTATCAAGATGGTTCTTTACATCCTGACTATGCACCAATATATCCAAGTAAAAAAGAAATTTACGCTGATATAAAAATGAAATTTATTAAAATTGCTAATGATGGTGCAGATATATTAAGCACAGGATATAACTATGATTTTGGTTTTCCAAATTATGTAATTCCAAATTATATAAAAGAAGCTGCTAACTATGTAGATTTAGATTTAATTGATTTTAATATTCATATTGGAAATGAATCACTTTTATTAGTTGTCAGGGTTAATAATGGTAATATTACTATTCAAGGTGTTGATGTAGTATTTGTTCGTAAAGATTACTTTAATGTTAATATTTATGATATACCAATAACTAAATTTACTTTAGAACAATTGAAGAGCACACCAAAAATATTTGTTACTAGAGAGCCTAAAATACCTTTAAGATTAAATCCTGGCGTTTCTAAAGAAGATATTCAAGAAGCAAAACAGATGGTAAAGTCTTTAAGAAAGTAGTATAGAATTATTGCTACTTTTTTCTTTTTATAACCTGAAAATATTAAAAGAAGAATTTGATTACTAATTTAAAAAACTAATGAAGAGCAATATATTGTTTTAAAATATATAATATTAGAATTAAGAATCATTTTTTAAATTTGTTAGACTATTGACAATTGATTCAATATGAGTATAATAATAATTGATTTGCACTTGGGATACTTTCGAAGCCCCAAGTCATTTTATTTTATGGAGAAAAAAATGAAAGAATATAAAAGTAATAACGAATTGTTGAATCATTTGTTATTAAAAGGAGTAATTGTTAATAACAAGAAGAAGGCAAAGAGACAATTTGAAAGATATACATATTATTCTATTGTTAATACATATAAAGAAGTCTTTAAGACGACTAATAGTCAGTATATTAATGGAGTTACTTTTGAAGAAATTTTTTCCTTATATGATTTCGATAAAAATTTAAGATCAATTTTTTTGAAATATGCTCTAGAAATAGAAATAATTATTAAATCTCTTGTGGCTAATATAGTAGCAGAAAATTATGGTATTAAAGATTATTTGGATATTAATTGTTTTGATGCTAATAACAATGCTAAAGAGAAACAAATAAAGTACGTATTAATGATGAAATAGAAAAAAATTATGGTAAACATCCTGCAATAACACATTATAAGAATACTTATGGTTATATTCCGCCTTTTGTTTTAGTAAAAGTATTAACCTTAGGAGAAATAAGTAAGTATTATATTTGGTTAAAACAAAATGTTCGTCAACAAATTAGTAAATATTTTAAATTATCAGATAAGGTGTTGAAACAAATTCTTTTTAACTTGACATTAGCTAGAAATATTTGTGCACATAATGATAAATTATATACATTTCGTAGTAGATTTTTTATAAGTTTTAGTCATATAGATAATACCTATGTAATGAAAGATAAGTCAACTAATTTTTATATGTTAATGAAATGTATGAGTACTTTATTAGACAATAAAAAATATAGTCAATTTGAAAAAGAAATTTTTAGAGAAATGCATAAATTAAGTAAAAAATTAAAATCAATTAATATAAAACAAATAAAAGAAATTATGGGATTTCCTAATGAATAAAATTTCAAAATTATAATATAATAATAATGACTTGCACTTAGAAATCTTTCGAAGCTCTAAGTCGGTTATTCCTAACTTTTTTAAAGAGTTAGGTTTTTTAAGTGCAAAATTGCATTTTCAAATATAAAATTGCACATTATATTTGGAAATAATTATGTCAAGTTTATCTTATTAACAAATAAAAATATAAAAGAAGCAAATGATGCAATTAAATTAGTTAGAACATATTTAGATAGATGGAGAATAGAAACATATCACAGAACAATAAAAGATGAATATAATTATGAAGATATACGAGTAAGAACTTTAAAAGCAATAAATAAATATTAAGTATTAAAAAAATAGAAAAAGTAAGTCGTTAAGACAAATGGTAAGAGTATGGATTAATCAATTTGCAAGAGGAATAAACGTAATGTAATGCGAGCAGTAGTTGGGCTAATAAAAAAATTAATGAAGAGAAATATATTATTTTAAAATATATAATTTTTGAAGTTTAGCTTAATTAAAAATAGACCAATTAGGTCTTTTTTGATATAATTTAAATGGTGATTATAATGGCTTTAAAAAGAAGTGAATTAAGAGAAAAAATAATGATTATTTTATATCAAATTGAAATATTAAAAAAATATAGTGCTAGTTATGATGTCAATCAAGTTATTAAAGATAATGTAACAATAGATAATGATTTTGTTTCGGAAATAGTTTATGGTGTGACAACTCATATTAAAGATTTAGATGAAATAGCTAATAAATATATGCAAAATTGGAATATAGAGCGAATTGATAAAACTGGAGCATCTATTTTAAGAATGGGTTTATATGAACTTTTATATACAGATACACCTGATGTAGTAGTTATAAATGAATCAGTTGAACTTGCCAAAAAATATAGTGATGATAGTGTGCGAAAGATTATTAATGCTGTTTTAGATAAAGTTCTAAATGATAAAGAAGATGGAAAGTAATATGGAAGAAAAGTATTTAACTGTTAGTTTAATAAATAAAGCAATTAAAAATGTTATAGATGCTCAACCATTTTTACAAAAAATATATTTAAAAGGAGAGATTTCAAATTTTAAAGGACATACTAGAGGACATTTGTACTTTACTCTAAAAGATGATACAAGTAGAATTAATGCTGTAATGTTTAAAAGTCGAGCTGATACTTTAAAATTTGCTCCTAAAGATGGAATGAATGTTTTAGTTGAAGGTCGTATTAGCGTTTATGAGGCGAGTGGTGCTTATCAAATTTATGTTGATAAAATGCAAGAAGATGGTATAGGAGACCTTTATCAAGAATATGAAAAATTAAAGAAAAAGTTAGAAAGTGAAGGCTTATTTAAAGAGGAACATAAAAAGAAAATACCTAAATATCCTAAAAGAATAGGGATCATCACTGCCCCAACTGGAGCAGCAGTTCGTGATATTATTAGTACTATTAAAAGAAGATATCCTTTAACGGAAACTATTTTATTTCCTACCTTAGTGCAAGGAGAATTAGCCAAAGATAATATTATCAAACAAATAAAAGAAGCTGATAATTATGATTTGGATTTAATTATTTGTGGCCGAGGTGGTGGTTCTATTGAAGATTTATGGGCATTTAATGAGGAAGTAGTTGCTCGAGCAATATATGAGGCCAAAACTCCTATAATTAGTGCTGTTGGTCATGAGCCGGATTTTACCATTGCCGATTATGTGGCTGATTTGCGTGCGCCAACTCCAACTGGAGCTGCGGAAATGGCCGTACCTAACTTAAGAGATTTAAAATTACTAATTAAACAATACAAGATTAGAGCAGGGGAAAATATTAATAATAAATTAAAATTTTATGTAAAAAAATTAAATGATTTAAAACAATCTTACATTTTAAAAAATCCGCTAGCTATGTATGAGGTAAAAGAACAAAAATTAGATAATTTAATTAATACTATAAATACATATATCAAACATAAATTAGTCCAAGCTAAAGAGGGTTATAAAAACATTACCAATAAATACATTCTTAAAAATCCTCATACAATATATGAAAAAAAACAACATGACTTTGAATTGCTTGTCAATAAAGTAAAATTATTAAATCCTTTAAATATATTAGATAAAGGATATTCAGTTGTTAAAAAAGAAAATGAAATTATAAAAGATTATAGTAAATTAAAGGTAAATGATGAAATCAATATAAGATTTGCCAAAGGAAATATAATAGCTAATGTTAAAAGTAAAGAAGGAGTAGAAAATTATGGAAAATAATAAAACGTTTGAAGAACTATTGAATAATTTAGAAAATATTGTCAAAGAATTAGAACAAGGTAATATTGATTTAGAAAAATCTATTGATAAATATACCGAGGCCATGAAAATAGCTAAAGAATGTAGTGATAAATTAGAAAATGCTACAGGCAAAGTTAATAAAATTTTAACTGAAAATGGCATGCTTGAAGATTTTGAAATAACTGAGTAAAAATTAATATTTAATAAAATATTTGCATATATTATATATAGTTAGTATGTGGATGAGATATTGATTAAAATAAATAAATATGATAAGATTAATTTAGAAAGGAATGGTGTTATATGACAACTCTAATTAACACTATAAATATAAATACTGAAAAACAAGGATCAAGATAAACTTTTTCTTAAGTCCTAGTCTTTAGCTTTCATATGTTTATATGGAAGCTTTTATGTTTTAAAAATGTATAGAAAATTATACATTTTTTTTCTTGCCATTTATTGGGTAAATTAATTTTTAAAAGAAGTTAATACTAATTATGGAAGTGATAGCATGAAAAAGAAAATATGGGATAAAATAGTATTTTTAAGTATTTCACTATTTATATTTCCTTTTAGCGTTCTAGCCTATTCAGATTATATAATACCAGGTGGGGAGAATGTGGGAATTGAAATAAATAGTAAAGGCGTAATGGTAATTGGCTTTTATAAAATAAATGGTAATCTTAATAAAGGAAACCCTGATATAAAAGTAGGGGACCAAATTATTAAAGTAGGTAATATTGATGTTTCCACTACCCAAGATTTAATTGATGCTATTGATAAAGAAAAACACAATGAAGAAGTAGAATTAACTATATTAAGAGATGATAAAAAATATACAAGTACGCTTGATTTAATATTAGTGGATGGAATATATAAAACAGGCTTATATGTTAAAGATAATGTTACGGGAATAGGAACTTTAACATATATAGATCCAACAACTCATGTGTATGGCGCTTTAGGACATCAGGTAGCAGAGAGTAATACTAATAAAACAATTGAGGTTAAAAGTGGTTTAATTTTTAGAAGTTTTGTAACTAGTATAGATAAATCTTCAAGTGGTACTCCTGGTGGTAAAAATGCTAAATTAGATTATAATACTAAGTATGGAACAATTAATCAGAATACTGACTATGGTATATTTGGAAAATACACAAATACTTTACCTAATAAAGAAACATTAAAAGTAGCAACCTCAGATGAGATAAAAACTGGTAAGGCTTATATTTATACGGTTTTAAAGGATGAAAAAATTGAAAAATTTGAAATTAATATAACTAAAATAGATAAAAATAATCCTATTAAAAATATTTATTTCGAAGTTACCGATGAATCTCTTTTAGAAAAAACTGGTGGGGTAGTACAAGGCATGAGTGGTTCACCAATTATTCAAGATGAAAAAATAATAGGAGGCGTAACTCATGTAATTGTCTCAAATCCTACAACAGGTATTGGGATCTTTATTACAACAATGTTAGAAGAAGGTGAAAAATAGATATAATAAACCTCGTTTTGAAGCATATATGAAACGAGGTTTTTCGATAATAATTTTTAAAAATAAAATGAGATAGCTCAAAAGCTGAACTATCTCTTCGGACCGTAAAGGTCTTTGATTAACAAATGGAACTATTTAGTCCTTTGTTGATATTATTATACATTGTTTTTCATTTAAAATCAATTAAAAATTTTTATTTTGATGTAAAATCTTGTGTAAATCTATCTGTTATTTCTTTGTCTATTTTATTCATAATTTCAGATGAACACTTTTCTCTTCCGATAATATCATATTCATTAATAGGAGGAAGAATTCTTGATTTTGAAATTGTAGTAATCAAGCTACAACAAGCATAAGTTGTTTTTACATTACTTTTATAATATGACTTCAATGTATTTAATTTTTCCAATTTAGTTTCTTCTTTGTTATCTAATTTTTGTAGTTCAAAATTAACTTTATCTAATAATTTATCATTTATTATATTTCCTAAATTAGTATTAAATTTACTATATTTTGATGTAAGAGGAATAACTGTAAGAATATTGTTTTTAGGATTATCAAAATTATTTAATACTATAGCAAAATGGACTTGAGACATTTCAGAACCTAAATTTACTCCAAAATCTACTTTAATTAATGTTCCTCGCTTATATACTCTATGTGTAGTTATGAATTGTGATAAAAAATTTTCGCTTTCATTTAATAATAGTTTTGATTTTTTTAACAACCATTCATCTAAATAGGAAAATTTGTAAGGAAGATTTTTATTTACAATTTTACAATAATTTGTATATGCTTTATCTAATCGTATTCTATCTTTGATGTTTTTAATATTTAAGGTTTTATTAGTTTTAGTTTTTACTGACAATTTAATCACTCCCTTTATTTGTTACAATAAATATATTTTTTTAATTATAAATTTTTTCATTCAGAAATATATAATTTTAATTTAATTTTACATTAATTAAAAAGATATTTAGGATAAGTAATATATAATTTTATGAATGATAATAAAAAAGCCCTAAAATAAAAGGCTTTTGTTTCATAAATTGGTGCCCAAGGCCGGACTTGAACCGGCACGGGTTTTAACACCCGCAGGATTTTAAGTCCTGTGCGTCTACCTATTCCGCCACTTGGGCAGGCACTGTCTTTTTCAAGACTCTTAAAGTATAACCCATAATTCGTACTTTTGCAAGTATATTAAATAAAAAAATTCATAAAAAATTCATAAAATGAGTATATAATAGACATTTTTTAGGTAAATCCTCCTATTATGATTGACTTTTAAAATTTAGATATGTTATAATCTTTTTGTTGTTGAAGAAAATGGAGGAATACCCAAGTCTGGTTGAAGGGACCGGTCTTGAAAACCGGGAGGTCGCGCGAGCGGCGCAGGGGTTCGAATCCCTTTTCCTCCGCCACTTATTATCGCGGGATGGAGCAGTCTGGTAGCTCGTCGGGCTCATAACCCGAAGGCCGTTGGTTCAAATCCAGCTCCCGCAACCATTTGGTTCCGTAGTGTAGCGGTTATCACGTCTGCCTGTCACGCAGAAGATCGCGGGTTCAATTCCCGTCGGAACCGCCATTTGGCTTCATAGCTCAGTCGGTAGAGCAGAGGACTGAAAATCCTTGTGTCGCTGGTTCAATTCCCGCTGGAGCCACCATATTGATACTAAACTCGGACTTTTAGTCCGGGTTTTAAAATGGTTGAATTCATGTTATAATAATAGAAATAGAGGAGGGTTTTAGTTTTATGAAACCATTAAGATATTTGAGATTATACAAAGGGGCTAACGACTGGAATAGAGTAAAAACCAAAGAAGAATTATTAGAACTTTTAAAAGAATATAAAGGAATACTTACTAAACCTATACTAAGTTATTTAAATTCTTTAATAGAATTAGAATTTTCTGTTATAAGAGAATATATTAGTGATTCTGATAGAAAAGTATTAGCTGAATTAGAAATATATAAAAAAGTAGCAATTTATAATATTTATAATAGAACTCAAAATTTATTTAATCAACAAAATGGTGAATTCATTATATCGGGGAATGATGATGAAATCGAGGGTTTAAATGTTTCAATCGAATTAAATAATAGAGATGTAGAACTATTTGATTTTGATTATGAAGAAATTCATTCAAGTGAATATCGTGCGCCTCAGATTCCAAGCGATTTTAAGACAATGAAAATTGGTGATATTTCATTATATCAAAAACTTGAAAGTAAAGAACAGCAAGAAGCTGAATTAAATAGAATAATGAAAATTTTGGAGACATTATATGATGAAAAAAATCCATATTCCTCTCGTCCTGGTGTTGTAGGTGGACCTGGAATAACTTGGGAACTTGATCATGCAAGAAAAATTCAAGAATATGAAAAACGTTTCAAACAATTGGATAGTAAAAAAGAATTAAGTGATGATGATAAAAAAGAAATAGAAATAACAAATCGAATTCATGATTTAATATTAGAAGATTTTGGTTTAACTAATAAAAGTTTTGTAGATGAAAGTAATAAATTTGGTATTGATCATGAAGAAACAAAGTTAAAGAAAAGACTTGTCAAAAGATTGCCTAATTTAACTATCACAGACCATATTAATTATATTTAATAAAATTAGAAAAGTAGTAAAAACATCTGGATACTTTTGCTTTTTTTGTTAAATTTAAATAATTAATAAATTATTGTAAGAGATGCAAGACAAAATATCTAATATTTGTTTATATTATTTAATAACAAATAAAAATGTTTGGGTGATAAAATGAGGATAGGTTTAGATATAGATAATGTTGTAACTAATTTTGATAAAAAAATTTTAGAAGAATTTTTTAAAGAAGATAAAAATAAAAGAAATAAAGGAATAGTTAATCCAGAAGGCAATTGGATTAAAAATATGTTTGATTGGTCAGTAGATGAAGTAGAAAGTTTTTTTAATAAAAATATGCAAGAATTTGCCAAAACAATGGAACCTAGAAAAGATGCTAAATATTACATGGACAAATTATTAGAAGAAGGGCATAGTTTGTATTTGATTTCGCATAGATCATATCCTCATTATACAAGACCTTATGAAATTACAAAAGAATGGTTAAAAACAAAAAAGATAAATTATACAAAATTAATACTTTCAAAAACTACAAATAAAAGCAAAGAATGTAGAGAAAATAATATTGATGTGATGTTTGATGATGTAAAAATAAATTGTCATCAATTGCAAGAAAGCGGTATCAAATGTTATCTAATGGGAACAAATTATAATCAAAAAAATTTAGGAGGCTTAAAAGTCGTTAAGGATTGGAAAGAGTTATACAAGGTGATTAATAATATGGAGAAGAAAAAAGTAATACTAGATACAGACATGTATAATGAAATAGATGATCAATTTGCTTTAACTTATTTAATTAAGTCATTAGATGTTTTTGATTTACAAGCAATCACAATAGCGCCATTTTCAAAAAGTGGATATGCTAATACAATTAATATTGAGAGTGGTACTGAGAAAAGTTATGAGACAACACTAAAACTATTAGATATGTTAGATAAATCTGAATATAAAAGTTTAGTATATAAAGGTGCAATAAAATACATGAAAGATAGTGAAGAGGAAAACGATGCTGTAAACAAAATTATGGAAATTGCCAAAACAAATGACAAAACAACTATTTTAGCTATTGGAGCAATAACGAATGTAGCATTAGCTATTAAAAAATCTCCAGAAATTATAAATAAAATAAAAGTAGTATGGTTGGGTGGTAACACATTTTTAACTAAGGATAATAATGAATTTAATTTTAAACAAGATATTAAAGCCGTTAAAACAGTATTTGATTCAGGAGTTGAATTGGTAGTTATTCCGTGTAGAAATGTTGCTTCTAATTTATCGACTACAATTTATGAATTACAAAATTATTTAAATGAAGATACAGAATTAAATAAATATTTAATTGATATCTTTATTAAATGTAAAAAATCTTTTATGAAAGAACCAAAAGATGAGATTGGTTCTAGCAAGGTTTTATGGGATTTAAGTGCAATTGCTTATGAAATCAATGCTGATTGGTTTAAATCGGAAATGGTAAGTTGCCCTAATATTTTAGATAATGGTTTATATGAACAAACAACTCAAAGACATAATGTAATATTTGTTAATGATTTATATCGCAATAAAATATATAAAGATTTCTTTATTAAAATGGGTTATAAGTTTTAAATAAAAATATGTAAGAGGAATAAGCTGAAGTTTTATGAATTTGGCACGATCAAGTTACTCACTATGCTTTGCTTTAAGAATAAAATAGGCAGAAAAATTGAAAAAGAAAATTTAAAGTATATAAAAGTAGTTCATAGTGGTATATCAGAAGATTAAAAAATTGGGAATTAAGGAAGATGAATTATGAAATTAACAATTAAAGAAGCTAAAGATATTTTGGAAAAAGCAAGAATTAATTCTAAAGATCAAAGATGGATAGATCATTCATTATGTGTTGGAAAAACAGCCGAAAAAATTGCAGCATCTCTCAGAAAAAATAATATAGAAGTGGACCCTACAAAAGCTGAAACTTTAGGTTATATCCATGATATCGGTAAAATGATTGGCCCCTCAAAGGGACATGCCATAAGAGGATATCAATATATGAAAGAACAAGGATATGATGAAGAATACTATAATATATGTCTAACTCATTCATATTTGAACAATGATATAAATTGTATAGCAGGAGGTATACCTGAGGATATTCCTTTTAGAACGAAATTTATTCAAAATCATCAATATACACTTGAAGAAAAAATAATAAACCTATGTGATTTGATGTGTACTACTAAGATATATACGATGGATAAAAGATTAATAGAACTTATGATCCGAAAAGGAGTTTATTCAAATACACAATATCATATTAAAGAAGCATATAAATTAAAAGAGTATTTTGATGATTTGTTGGGATATAATCTTTATGATTTGTTTCCAGAAATTAAGAAAAATTTATAAATGAAATAGGGTAAGATATTATAATATGGTTGTCAATGAAATATCAATTTGATTAAAAATGGGATTTTTAATTACAAAAATAATAAAATTAAAATTTATATTAAATCAAAAGGTATATAAAGAATATTTATTTATATTTTTAAAACTATGTTTATACTAAAATTGTAAAAAGTGTGTTATGATACTTAGTGTAAGGGAGGTTTACTATGAGGGCTGATGAAAAAATATTAAAAGACATGCAAACACCAGAAGGAAAAGCAAAAATGAACGAATGGATTAAGGATTATGTCGTTAAAGAAAAAGTTAAAAACGAAAAAATTAAGAGTATGATGTCTAACACTACTTATATTGAATGGCTTAAACAATTTACTCGAAATAAAGATGGATTTTCTGATGATGAGTGGCTATATTTTCCGGAAAAAATAAGCGAAACTGATAGAAAAAATGTTGAAAAATTATGCTTGTTATATAAAGGAATCGCTAATTATTCACAGCAAAATTATATTTATCCTATACCTTGTGAGTTTGGTAATTTTTATAGAGTTAAATTGGGTAATTTTGGTTTTGAAATTGGAATTTTAGTTGGACAAGGTACTGTATTCTTCTTCAATAAAGTTTTATTAGAAGATGATAAAGATTTTATTGACTTTAATGATATTTTGCTTGGAAAAAAGCAAGATAATGTAGATCAAATTAATGCTACATTAGATTCTTTGGCAAATATGATTATAACTGCCTATGAAAGTAAAGTTCCAATTGAAGCAATAGTTAGTACACTTGAAAATACAATAAAAAATCTAATTTCTAAAAAGGAAAATAAACCTAAAACATTAGTAAGATAAATTTAAGAGCTCGTAAAGATTTTATTATAGAAATACTAAGCTCTTTTTTAGTGGTTGGGAATGCTCAAATTTATATTAATTATAGTTTGGGTTTAAAAAAGTTAGAAAATATGATAAGATATAAAACAAAAAAAAGAAGGTTAATATTATGAAACACGAATATAGTGGAGAAGCATTTTTAAATAGATTATATAGAGATATACACATAGAAAAAAGTGTAATAAAAAATTCAAATGCTAATGATAGTAAAAATGAAAAAATTAGAAAATATTTAAAAAGAATAGAAGATGTTCATAAACATGTTTTAGATAGAAATAAATTAAGTTTTCTTAAAAATTTCTATTATAGAAAATACGTAATTAAAAAAGAAAATATAACTGATAAATATTTTGAACATTTAAAACAAATTTATCTTGAAAGAGGATATGGGCATGTTACTTATACCGAAACTCAAAAAGAACAAGAAAAAGAAGTAATTATAAATGATCAAAAAAAGTCACTAGATACTTGGATAGATTATTTTGTTAGTGAGGATTCTAATATGTATCCAATGTGGTTCAAATATTATGCTTTTTTAAGTGTGGTGAAATTAGGATCTTTTGATAAAGCCAATAATACTTTTAATAAAAGAACTGAAAATACAATTGCTATATTCCCTGACTTAAATCGCGAAGCTTTATCTTTAACATATGATTATTTAGAGCAAAATATAAATGGAAATTTAAATATAGAGGATGAAAATTTAGAGCAGTTAATAAAATCTGAAAGTTTTAAAAGAATATATGCTTATATAATTAAAAAGTTATCATTGATAAGAAAAGAAGAAGCAAATAGAAACGAAGGAAAGTGGATAAAGTATAAAAGAGGAACAGATCACATGCAACTAGTAAAAAGTTTAGAAGGTAAAGGAACAGGATGGTGCACTGCAGGGGAGTCTACAGCAAAGTCTCAATTAGCTAAAGGAGATTTTTATGTATATTATTCTAATGATAGTGATGGAAACCCAACAATACCAAGAATTGCAATAAGAATGGAAAATAATAAAATTGGAGAAATAAGAGGAGTTGCTCAAAATCAAAATTTAGAACCAGAAATGGAAGAAATTTTAGATAAAAAATTAGAAGAGTTTCCAGATAGTGAAGCATATAAAAAGAAAGTGCAAGATATGAACTATCTAACGGAAATATATAAAAAGAATCAAAGAAAAGAAGATTTAACAAAAGAAGAATTAAGGTTTTTATATGAAGTGGATAATTCTATACAAGGTTTTGGATATGAAGATGATCCTAGAATAAAAGAAATAAAAGATACAAGAAATGCAAAAAAAGACTTAGCATTTGTATTTAATTGTAAGAAAGAGCAAATAGGATTTACAAAAGAAGAAGCATTAAGTGGAAATTGTGTATTTTATTATGGAGATTTAATATTAAGTGATTTAACAAGTACTAAAGGTTTAAAACTACCTAAAAGAATGGGAGGTTCTTTAATTTTAAGTGGTTTAACAAGTGCCGAAGGTTTAGTATTACCTAAAACTATAGGAGGTTCTTTAATTTTAAGTGGTTTAACAAGTGCCGAAGGTTTAGTATTACCTAAAACTATAGGAGGTTTTTTAAATTTTAATAGTTTAACAAATGCCGAAAATTTAGTGTTACCTGAAACAATAGGAAAAAGTTTGTATTTAAGCAGTTTAACAAGCGCAAAAGATTTAGTATTACCGAAAAAAATAGGAGGTTCTTTAATATTAAATAATATAACAAGTGCTGAAGGTTTAATATTACCTGAAATTGTAGAATATAATATATATTTAGGGAATTTAATAAGCACTAAAGATTTAGTATTACCGAAAAAAATAGGAGGTTCTTTAATATTAAATAGGATAACAAGCGCTGAAGGCTTAATATTACCTAAAAAAATAGGAGGTTTATTAGATTTAAGGAGTTTAACAAGTGCTAAAGATTTAGTATTACCTGAAATAGTAGGAGGTTATTTAGATTTAAGCAATTTAACAAGTGCCGAAGGTTTAGTATTACCTAAAACTATAGGAGATTCTTTAGATTTAAGTGCTTTAACAAGCGCAAAAGGTTTAATATTGCCTAAAAATATAGGAGATACTTTAAATTTAAGCAATTTAACAAATATTAAAGATTTAGTATTACCTGAAACAATAGTAGGAAATTTATATTTAAGCAGTTTAACAAATACCCAAGATTTAAAACTACCTAAAAAAATAGGAGGTTCATTAGATTTAAGGGGTTTAACAAGTGCGGAAGGTTTAATATTACCGAAAAAAATAGGAGGTTCTTTAAATTTAAATGGTTTAACAAACGCCAAAGATTTAGTATTACCTTTAGAAATAGGAATACATTTAAATTTAAATAGTATAACAAGTGCCGAAGGTTTAATATTACCTAAAAAAATCGGGGGTTCTTTAGATTTAAGCAGTTTAACAAATGTCAAAGATTTAATATTACCTGAAATAGTAGGAGATGATATATATTTATACAATTTAGAAAAAGTTGAAAAAATAGTATTGCCAAAAAAAATAAAAGGAACTATTTTCATGCCTAATCTTCTAATAGTTAATGATGTTGTCATACCTGATAATTTTGATTTTTATTCTTTATACTGCGAGCTAATTTCTCAAATGCAAAACGAAAAGAAGGGTTTAATAGACTTTGAAGAATTTCATGCAGGTAGGAAAATATAAATAGTCATAAAATCAACTTTAATATATTTATTTACTAGATCTTATTTCATTTAAAGATATTATTTTGGTGAATTCTAAAAGTAAAGGAAACTAGCAAAATTAGTAAATATAGTCTAAAAGAAAAAGAAACTAAAAAATTGGTA